>NZ_JBKORF010000081.1:0-69150 GCF_047314685.1 Shewanella sp. BJSY2023SW001 | reverse complement strand
ATGTATTCAAACACAGCCCGACGCATTGTTTCTCGATTCATGATTGGCTCGTATTGCACCGCTTCAACCTTCAACGAGTGGAAGAAGCTTTCGGCGCAAGCATTATCCCAACAATTCCCTTTACGGCTCATGCTTATCTTCAAACCATGCGCCAAAGCTAGGTTTCGATAAGCGTGTGAGCAGTACTGGCTGCCTCTATCGCTGTGAACGATGACTCCTGTGGGCATGCCGCGACGAAACAGTGCCATACGGAGCGCATTACAGGTTAAGTCAGCTGTCATTCGGGGGCTCATCGCCCACCCTACGACAGCGCGTGAGTAAAGGTCGATGATAACGGCCAAGTACAGCCAGCCCTCGCTGGTCATTAGGTAGGTGATGTCGCCCACCCATTTTTCATTGGGCGCCGCAGCGGTAAAGTCTCTCCCAAGCAGGTTTGGCGCTACAGGAAGGCGATGGTCGCTGTTAGTCGTCACTTTGAATTTGCGGGCTGCTTTGGGCACGAGCTGTTGCCGTCTCATGCTATCAGCAATGGTTTTTACATTGGCTCTCTCGCCGTCATCTGCCAGTTCGGCCTGAATGCGTCGGGCACCATCGCGCTGTTTGCTGGCGTCAAATGCGGCCTTGATTTTCCTATCCCTGTCATCACGTTTCAGTTGTCGTTTACCAAGCTCGGAGCTGGCGTTACGCCATGCATAATACCCACTACGCGAGACCTTGAGCACAACAGTCATACGCTTTACCGAGAAGCGATGCTGGTGCTCAAGCATGAATGCAAACCGGTTCACTTTTGATTCTTCGCGAAGTAGGTAGCCGCCTTTTTTAGAATGGCGAGGTCCTCTGCTTGCTCTGCGAGCTGGCGTTTGAGTCGCGCCACTTCGGCCGTGAGCTCAGCTTCGCGCTGACTGGTGTTCGTATTCTTCTCTGCGGCATTACGCCAGTTGTAGAGTTGGGAGTCGTATATACCCAGCTTTTTAGCGGCGGCGCTTACCCCTTTGATTTTTGCTAGCTTAAGGGCTTCAGCTTTGTACTCAGATGTATAGGTTTGTCGTTTGGTCTTTGATGTCATTGTTCACCTCGTTAAACGATTTTACTCGCTTAGCGTGGTGTCCAAAACTACCGGGGCGGATCACTGCCCCAAAAAACCTATAAAAGTATTCACAAATTGATATAAGTACCAATAGAAAAAAGGCGCCGAAGCGCCTTTTTTTAATCACTATCCCGAG
The DNA here is from genome assembly GCF_047314685.1 of Shewanella sp. BJSY2023SW001. Taxonomy (NCBI): domain Bacteria; kingdom Pseudomonadati; phylum Pseudomonadota; class Gammaproteobacteria; order Alteromonadales; family Shewanellaceae; genus Shewanella; species Shewanella sp. BJSY2023SW001. The sequence continues at coordinate 67,927 of NZ_JBKORF010000081.1, read as the reverse complement.
AGGGATTATTCCCACTCAATCGTTGCCGGTGGCTTGCCTGAGATGTCGTACACCACGCGGGAGATGCCGTCGATTTCATTGATGATGCGGTTGGACACTCGGCCGAGGAAGTCGTACGGCAGGTGAGCCCAATGGGCAGTCATAAAGTCGATGGTTTCCACGGCGCGCAGAGACACAACCCAGTCGTACTTACGGCCATCGCCCATTACACCTACGCTGCGAACCGGCAGGAACACAGTAAAGGCCTGGCTGACACGGTCGTACAGTTCGGCTTTGCGCAGCTCTTCGATGAAGATGGCATCGGCGCGGCGCAGCAGATCGCAGTACTCTTTCTTGACTTCGCCGAGTACCCGTACGCCCAGGCCTGGGCCAGGGAATGGGTGGCGATAGAGCATGTCGTAAGGCAGACCCAGCTCCAGGCCAATCTTGCGTACTTCGTCTTTGAACAGTTCACGCAGCGGTTCAACCAGACCCAGCTCCATATCTTCCGGCAGGCCGCCGACGTTATGATGTGACTTGATCACATGGGCCTTGCCTGTGGCGCTGCCGGCAGACTCGATGACATCAGGGTAGATGGTGCCCTGGGCCAGCCACTTGGCGTTAACGCACTTACCGGCTTCTTCGTCGAAGATTTCCACAAACACCCGGCCGATGATCTTGCGCTTGGCTTCTGGGTCGTTTTCGCCTTTGAGGGCATTGAGGAATCTGTCTTCGGCTTCAACCTTGATGATGTTAAGACCGAAGTGGTCGCCGAACATCTCCATCACTTGCTCGCCTTCGTTCAGACGCAGCAGGCCGTTGTCGACAAACACACAGGTGAGTCTGTCGCCGATGGCGCGGTGCAGCAGCATGGCGGTAACAGAGGAGTCAACCCCACCGGAAAGCGCCAGTATCACTTCATCGTCACCTATCTGCTTTTTAAGGCGCTCAACGGCGTCTTCGATGATGGAAGCGGGTTTCCACTTGGCTTCACAGCCACAGATTTCCAGCGCGAAATGCTCCAGCATGCGCTTGCCCTGACGGGTGTGGGTCACTTCAGGGTGGAACTGCACGCCGTAGAAACCTTTGGCTTCATTGGCCATGGCGGCGAATGGGCAGGTTTCGGTCTTGGCAACCGCGACAAAGCCTTCAGGGATAGCCGAGACTTTGTCACCGTGGCTCATCCATACATCCAGCAATGGACGACCGGCTTCGTTAACGGCATCTTCGATGTTTTTAAACAGTGCAGATTCGGCCAGCAGTTCGATTTGCGCGTAACCGAACTCGCCCTCGCCTATGCCCTGGATAACCTTGCCACCCAGCTGCTCGCTCATGGTCTGCATACCGTAACAGATACCCAGTACAGGCACGCCTGCATTGAACACATACTCTGGGGCTCGGGGAGAATTGTCGGCGGTGACACTCTCGGGACCACCGGCCAGAATAATGCCCTGAGGGGCAAACTCGCGGATCTGCTCTTCACTGACATCCCAGGCCCAGAGTTCACAGTAGACGCCAATTTCGCGGATACGACGGGCAATCAGCTGGGTATACTGGGATCCGAAATCAAGGATCAGTATCTTGTGCTCATGAATATTGCTCATTGATAACCTTTATCTCTTTAGTTTGATTGCAGTGCCTGCCGTAACAGGCACAGTTTTTATCTGCTTATAAACCAAGGGCGACACTCATGCCGCCCCGAATTTGTTAAACGCCTGAACGGTAGTTCGGCGCTTCTTTGGAGATAGTCACATCGTGAACGTGGGATTCGCCCATACCGGCAGAAGTCACCTTGACGAACTGGGCCTTATCGCCCAATTCCTGAATGGTGGCGCAGCCTGTCAGCCCCATACAGGAACGCAAACCGCCCATGTACTGATGGATAATCTCTTTGATTTTGCCTTTATAGGGAACACGGCCTTCAATACCTTCAGGTACCAGTTTGTCGGCGGCGTTGTCGCTCTGGAAGTAGCGATCGGAAGAGCCCTGAGACATGGCGCCCAGTGAGCCCATACCTCGGTAAGATTTATAAGCGCGGCCCTTGTAGAGTTCAGTTTCACCTGGAGACTCATCGGTACCGGCAAACATGGAACCTGCCATGATGCAAGATGCACCGGCGGCCAGCGCCTTGGCCAGATCGCCTGAAAAACGGATACCGCCATCGGCAATCACTGGGATACCCAGATGCTTAACGGCAGCAGCGGCATCGGAAACCGCAGTGATTTGCGGTACACCCACACCGGTAACGATACGGGTAGTACAGATGGAGCCAGGGCCAATACCGACTTTAACCGCATTCACACCGGCTTCTACCAGCGCCAGGGCGCCTTCGGCGGTCGCCACGTTGCCGCCAACGATTTGCAGATCCGGATACTTGGCACGGGTATCGCGAATACGCTGCAGTACCCCTTCAGAATGGCCGTGGGATGAATCAATCAAGAGTACATCAACACCGGCTTTGACCAGCGCATCAACACGCTCTTCGTTACCTGGACCAGCACCAACAGCGGCGCCAACACGCAGACGGCCCAGCTCATCTTTACAGGCGTTGGGCTTACGCTCGGCTTTCTCGAAGTCTTTAACAGTGATCAGGCCCTTAAGCTGGAATTCATCATTCACAACCAGCACTTTTTCAATGCGGTTGGAGTGCATCAGCTTTTGTACTTCATCCAGCTTGGTGCCTTCAGGTACAGTCACCAGACGCTCTTTCGGGGTCATGATTTCAGAAACCAGGCGGTTGGTATCAGTCACGAAGCGCACGTCACGGCCAGTGATGATACCCACCAGTTCGTTGGCGTCATTGATTACCGGATAGCCGGCAAATCCGTTCTTTTCGGTTAATACCTTAAGCTCGGCCAGTGTCGTGGAAGGTGTTACTGTTACAGGCTGTTGAACCACACCTGCTTCATAGATCTTCACTTTACGAACTTCTTCGGCCTGCTGTTCAATACTCATATTCTTATGAATAAAGCCCAAGCCACCTTCTTGCGCCATGGCGATTGCCAAACGGGCTTCGGTCACTGTGTCCATTGCAGCGGACACCAGGGGGATATTCAGTTCGATTTTGTCGGTCAGACGGGTCTTGAGATTGGCGGTATTAGGGAGAACGGTCGAGTGGGCCGGAACCAGCAGCACATCGTCAAAGGTAAGCGCTTCTTTAATTAATCGTAGCATTGCAACATCTCCCCGGGGGTTAGATTGAAGGTGAAATATTGCGGCGGCATTATACCTTGCAACCCCGGGGTGGTAAATGGGAAAATAGAGAAAAATTCCAATTTGAACGCAAATTCCATGCCAGAGCTCAAAAAACAGGTATATACCGTCTCCCGCCTCAATGCCGAAGTTCGTGCCTTGTTGGAGGGAAACCTCGGCAGGATTTGGCTCAATGGCGAAATTTCCAACTTTGCCAGCCCAAGCTCGGGCCATTGGTATCTGACACTCAAGGACAACCACTCACAAATTCGCTGCGCCATGTTCCGTGGCCGCAATCAGAATGTGACCTTCCGCCCGGTCAACGGCCAGCAAGTGCTGGTGCGGGCAGCCCTGAGTGTCTATGAGCCTAGAGGCGATTATCAACTGCTTATCGAAACCATGCTGCCTGCCGGTGATGGCTTGCTGGCGCAGCAGTATGAAGCGCTGAAGCAAAAGCTCGCGGCCGAAGGCCTGTTTGCCGCCGAGACCAAACGACCACTACCGGCCAACATCCAGCGCATCGGGGTGATCACCTCCCCCACTGGCGCCGCCATACGCGATGTACTGCATGTACTGAAACGCCGCGATCCTTCCATCGAAGTGGTGATCTACCCCTCACAGGTTCAGGGCGACACTGCCGCCAACCAGCTTATTGAGGCACTCACCTTGGCCAACCAGAGGCTGGAGGTGGATCTGTTACTGCTGACCCGCGGCGGCGGCAGCCTGGAAGATATGTGGTGTTTCAACGATGAAAACCTGGCCCACGCCATCTACAACAGCGCCCTGCCGGTAATTTCAGCGGTGGGCCATGAAGTGGATACCTGTATCAGTGACTATGTCGCCGATCTGCGTGCCCCTACCCCATCGGCCGCCGCCGAGCTGGTATCCCAGGATGTCGACAACAAGCGGCAAAAGCTGACCACTGCCATGGCCAGGCTGCGCCAGGGCTGGCAACACTGGCACTTAGCCAAACGCCAACAGCTGTCACTGCTGGATCACAAATTGCAACGCCAGGATCCCAAGCGGCGGCTGGAACAGCTGGTACAGCAGTTTGATGAGCAGCAACTGAGAATGACGGCCGCCATCAACAATCGCCTGCACCGGCTGGAACACAGACAGCTACAGCTCAAGAGCCGCCTCGAAGCCCAGAGTCCGGCCCACAAGCTGAGCCTGGAAGGCAACAGATTGAATTATCTCGGTCAACAGTTGCAGGATGCCATCGCCGATAAACTGAAAGAGGCCAAGGCACGCCTGGGGGCCGGCGCCCATTCGCTGGAAAGTGTCAGCCCACTATCGACTCTGTCCAGAGGTTACAGCATCAGCAAGAACGAAGCCGGGAAAGTCCTCGAAAACAGCCAGGACGCCGTGGTCGGCGAGCAGATGCGTACCCAGTTGAAACAGGGCGCGCTGCTCTCAAGAATTGAAGCCATCATAGAGGAATAGCATCAATCAGATAAATGCTCCTCGCTAGGAAAGGACCCAACTGTGAGTCGTTCGTAGATATTATTCCAGTTCACTGGCCCTTCATTAAACACAGCTCACTGAATTCATGTGTAATATTGGTCATCAAAAACAACAAAGCCGGGACTAACCCGGCTTTGTCTCGCGAAAACCCTATCAGGATTTCTTGTTTTTAATGTGCGCCATCATCCGCTTGCGGCGTCTTTCCTGGCTCAGGGTCAGTTTCTCCCCCTTGCCTTCAAAGGGGTTGGCCCCTTCCTGGAAGCGCAGCTGGATGGGCGTACCCACAACTTTCAGCGAGCGGCGGTAGTAGTTCATCATATAACGCTTATAGGAGTCCGGCAGCTTGGATACCTGGTTGCCGTGTACTACCACGATAGGTGGGTTGTAACCACCGGCGTGGGCATACTTAAGCTTAACCCGGCGACCATTGACCAGAGGCGGCTGATGATCGTCCTGCGCCATCTGCATTATCTTGGTCAGCAGCGAAGTGGACACCCGTCTGGTCGCGCTGTCATAAGCTTCTTCGATGGACTCATACAGATGACCCACACCTGTGCCATGCAGCGCCGAGATAAAGTGAATGCGGGCAAAGTCGATAAAGCCCAGACGACGGTCCAGCTCACTCTTGACCCTTTCCTTGACGTCATTGTCTATGCCGTCCCACTTGTTGACCGCAATCACCAGCGCCCGACCGGCGTTGAGGGCAAAACCCAGCAAACCAAGATCCTGCTCGGCGATACCTTCACGGGCATCGATAACCAAGAGCACCACGTTGGCGTCTTCAACCGCTTTCAGGGTTTTAATCACCGAGAACTTTTCAACGACTTCATGCACCTTGGCGCGGCGACGCACCCCGGCTGTGTCTATAATGACGTACTCACGGCCTTCACGCTGCATTGGAATATAAATGGAGTCACGGGTGGTGCCCGGCTCATCATAAACCACTACCCGCTCTTCACCGAGGATGCGGTTGGTCAGGGTCGACTTGCCCACGTTTGGCTTGCCGATAATCGCCAGCTTGATAGGCAAGTCCTGCAATCTGGCCTGCTCGGCTTCGGCTTCCTCTTCTGTGTATTGACGCTCGTCGACCTTCTCTTCCTCGGGCGCATCCGGGTTAATCCCCATCGCCTCGGCAAAAGGAGCCAGCGCATACTCAATCATATTGGTAACACCACGGCCATGAGCCGCCGCCATCTGATACACCTCACCCAGGCCCAGGGCCCAGAATTCGGCGCAGGCGGAATCGGCATCGATACCGTCAATCTTGTTGGCCACCACAAAGGTGGTCTTTTGCCGACTGCGAAGATGTTGGGCTATGGCCTGATCGGCCGCGGTCAAACCGGCGCGGGCATCCGTCAGAAACAGCACTACATCCGCTTCTTCGATAGCCGCCAGCGATTGCTCGGCCATCTTGGTTTCTATGCCTTCTTCGGTGCCGTCAATACCGCCGGTATCCACCAGGATGAATTCGTAACCTGACAGATAGGCACGACCGTATTTACGATCCCGCGTCAAGCCTGGGTAATCCGCCACCAGTGCATCACGGGTGCGGGTCAGACGATTGAACAGGGTCGACTTACCGACATTGGGTCGCCCTACCAGGGCCACTACAGGAATCATCTTTTTGCCTCTTTAAAACTTCTCAATAAAAAGCCCCCGGAACGCACTCCCAGGGGCTTGGCAGTATCAAAGCCTGGGATCAGGGCAGAGTTACTGTGGCAATTTTGCCATCCCGGGTCTGCAGATAAATTTTGTCGTCAACCACCAGAGGTTGACTGAAAAGGCCCGAGCTATCGACCTGCACCCGACCGACAATTTGGCCGTTGCTGCGATCGATAAAGTGCAGATAACCTTCAAAGTCACCTACCACTACATAGTCCTGGAACACGGCCGGAGCAGTCAGATCCCTATTTGTCAGATCCGAGTTACTCCAAAGCTCCAGACCGTTACGTCTGTCCACTGAGTATACACGGCTGTGATCGTCCACCAAATACAGACTCAAGCCCGCACTGTCCAGCTCGTGGAAACTGGAGTACTTGCGCGACCAGACAATACGGCCACTGCGCATTTCCATGCTCACCAGGTTACCGTTGTAGCTCACGGCGTACAGGTTGTCACCCAACAACAGCGGCGTCATATCGACATCGGCCATACGGCTGAATTCGTTACCGCCTTTAGGGGTGTAAATCGGTTGCTCCCAAGCTGGCTGGCCATTGTTTTTGATAATAACTGCGACCTTGCCATCGGCCGTACCGACAAAGAAACCACCCTGAGCATACGCAGGAGAACTGCTACCGCGCAGAGTCAAGTTTGGCAAGGAAGCTTCATAGCTCCAAAGCTTTTCACCTGTGTCGACATTAAAGGCATCCAGCGAGCCTGAGCTGCTGTTAACCACCACCATGTCTTCGGCAACTGCGGGCAAGGACAATAGTTCGCCTTCTGCTACGGCGTGCCAAAGCACTTCACCGGTTTCAGCGTCAAGCGCCGCCAAAAGGCCACTTTCTCCACCGACAAACACCTTGTTACGGGCCGCGGTCACGCCGGATGCCAGACGAGCGCCCTTGTTCTTTTTCAGGGCACCATCACGGAATGCTTCACTGAAGTCGGTGCTCCAGACCTTCTCGCCGCTGCTCTCGTCAAAGGCGGTTACTTCACCATAGCGGTCGGCAACAAAAATTTTGCCGTAGCGCACTGCCGGACGCAGGCGGGAGTAATAATCGCCAACACCACTGCCAACCGAAGCACTCCAACTGACCTCTGGGAATACGCTGGCGTTGAGCTCCAGCAGCGGGCTTACAGGTTCTTCTTCCACATCACTGGAAGCACAACCCGTCAGTGCGCCTATGGCCATGCCACAGGCCAAAAGAGTTTTACACCACGACTTCATTGGCCTTCCTTATGCCTGATTCAGGTTATCGAGTTTCATCTGCAGCGCCGGACTGGTTGTCACGCCGCCATTTTTAACGGCTTCCTGGTAAGCGAGTCTCGCCTTGTCGGTTTCCCCTTGACGCAACAGCAGATCGCCTTTGAATTCATCTCTTTGGGTAGCAAAGGCACTATCTTTAACCTGCTCAAGCGTGGTCAAAGCGGTAGCAACCTGGCCCTGTTCAGCCTGAATTCGTGCCAGACGCAGTGTGGCAACCGCTGTCAGGGCATCACCCGGCTTGGCGGCAATCACGGTTTTGAGGGCAGCTTCAGCTTTTGCCAGGTCACCGGCCTCTACCGCGCTCTTGGCAACAATCAGTTGCATCAGCGCCGAGTAACCGGCCTGGGCGTGCTGCTTGTCAAATTCGGCAGCGGCAGCCATCACTGTGGCTTCATCACCGCCTTGCATCAAGGCCTGGTTAAAAGCCTGAGAGGCAGCTTCGGCACGTTCGACTTTGACATCGGAATAATAGTTCCAGCCATAAAGGCCACCCAGACCTATTACGGCACCAGCGACTATCGAAACACCATAGTCTCTCCAGAACTGCTTGATCGCCTCAACTTGTTGTTCTTCTGTGCTGTAGATTTCCACCCGCACTTCCCCTCTAAATTATTTAATCAGTTCTGCCAAATAGTCGGCCAGGGCCTGGCGTTCAACATCCTGCTGAGCGCCATCACCCCGCAGCGGTTTCACCGCCACCTTGTTATTGGCCAGTTCGGTCTCACCGATAATCAGCGCAAAACCCGCGCCGCTCTTATCGGCTCTTTTCATCTGTTTCTTGAAGTTGCCACCCCCGCAGTGACTCATCACCTTAAGCTTGGGCAGCTTCTCACGCAGTTCCTGGGCAATTTTCATCGCCTCAATTACGCAGTCATCGCCCATGGCGGTCACGTAGACATCCACTTCGGCAGCAACATCGGCGTTCAGCTCCAGGGTTTCCAGCAGCAGAACAATCCGTTCCAGCCCCATGGCAAAGCCCACTGCCGGCGTTTCTTTACCGCCAAGCTGGCTCACCAGACCGTCGTAACGACCACCGGCCAGCACAGTGCCCTGAGCGCCTAAACTATCGGTGACCCACTCAAATACGGTGCGGTTGTAGTAATCCAATCCGCGTACCAAGCGTGGGTTAACCCTGTATTGGATACCAACGGCCTCCAGGAGTTCACACAAGCGGGCAAAATGTGCCTTGGAGTCTTCACCCAGGTAATCCATCAGCGCCGGGGCATCGGCCAGCAAGGCCTGAACCTGCTGATCTTTTGAGTCCAGTACCCGCAGTGGGTTGCTGTACATGCGCCGCTGACTGTCTTCGTCCAGCTTGTCTTTATGTTGCTCGAGGAAGGCCACCAGCGCTTCACGATAGGCGGCGCGCTCGTCGCTGTCACCCAAAGTGTTCAGCTCGAGCGAAACATGGTCGGTCAATCCAAGCTTCTGCCACAAAGAGGCAGACAACATCAGCACTTCGGCGTCAATATCGGCGCTCTTGATGCCATAAACTTCAACCCCGAACTGATGGAACTGACGATAGCGCCCTTTCTGTGGCCGCTCGTGGCGGAACATGGGGCCCATATACCACAGACGCTGCTCCTGGTTGTACAAGAGGCCATGTTCGTTACCGGCACGAACTGTCGAGGCGGTGCCTTCCGGACGCAGGGTGAGACTGTCACCGTTGCGATCGGCGAAGGTGTACATCTCCTTCTCGACAATATCTGTCACCTCCCCTATCGAACGCTTGAACAGGTCTGTGTTCTCAACGATAGGTGTGCGGATTTCACTGTAACCGAAAGAGGCAACCGAGGCGCGCAGTACCGCCTCAACTTTTTGCCATACGGGGCTTTGGGTTGGCAGAATGTCATTCATTCCGCGAATCGCTTGGATCTGTTTTGCCACTATCTCGACTCGTTTTGCTCTGGGGCTAAAAATTCAAAAATGCCAGCCATTATAGGCGCTTCACCGGCAAACGTAAAACTGGCCAGCGCTGGCCAGTTCACATTCACGTCATTGGGGATTATTCGGCTTCTTTGACTGAAATACGGTTTTCCATCATTTGCGCCTTAGCGCGAATTTTGGCTTCAAGGGCATCGACCAGATTGTCGTTGTCGAAGCGCTCTTTCTGACGCTCGCCTTCGTCATAATAACCGCTCTTGCGGTTACCGCCGGTAAGGCCAATATGAGACACCAGGGCTTCCCCCGGCCCATTGACCACACAACCTATGATGGAGACATCCATGGCTGTGGTCACATCTTCCAGGCGTTGCTCCAGGGCATTGACCGTGCCTATCACGTCAAACTCTTGTCTTGAACAGGATGGACAGGCGATAAAGTTAATTCCGCGGGAGCGAATGCGCAGCGACTTGAGGATATCGAAACCAACTTTGATCTCCTCTACTGGATCGGCTGCCAAAGACACTCTCAAAGTGTCGCCTATGCCTTCTGCAAGCAGCATACCCAGGCCCACAGCCGATTTTACGGCGCCGGCACGGGCACCACCGGCTTCGGTGATCCCAAGGTGCAATGGCTGTTTAATCTGTTTCGCCAGTAAACGGTAGGACTCCACGGCCAGGAACACGTCCGATGCCTTCACCGAGACCTTGAACTGGTCGAAGTTGAGCCTGTCGAGAATATCCACATGGCGCATTGCCGATTCCAGCAAGGCTTCCGGGGTTGGCTCTTTGTATTTGTCCATCAAGTCTTTTTCAAGACTGCCGCCGTTTACCCCGATGCGGATTGGGATATTTTTGTCACGGGCAGACTCAACCACGGCACGGATACGTTCTTCATTGCCTATGTTGCCTGGGTTAATACGCAGACAGTCGGCACCGTATTCCGCCACTTTAAGCGCTATGCGGTAGTCGAAATGGATATCGGCCACCAGCGGCACCTTGACCTGCTGCTTGATAAGCTTGAACGCCTCGGCGGCATCCATGGTAGGCACAGACACCCGTACGATATCAGCGCCCACAGTTTCCAGCGCCCGGATTTGCGCTACTGTGGCTTCTATATCTGTGGTGCGGGTATTGGTCATGGATTGCACGGCAATCGGAGCGCCATCACCTATGGGAACATTGCCGACATAGATGCGGGTGGAAGGACGGCGTTTTATGGGATTTTCACTGTACATCGTATTCTGCTCTGTTGACTCGGCGCCATGAGTGCGCCACTTCAATTATCCTGCTTGGTGCTATTATGCCTGTGGCAGGGTCAGTCTGGCTACCCGGCCGCTGGGGAAATCGGCAAGGCTCACAGCCTGGCCGTTAAACGTCAGACTCACTGTCTGCGGTGCGCCCAAGACCAGTTTAAAAGGCGCCTTGCCTTGTACCCTGATGGTTTGTCCTGGCGATCTCAAGCCATCTATCAAAGTTTTGCCGTTGGCATCTGTAAGTTTAATCCAGCAGTCGCCATCAAGCTCGATACCGACAGAAGCCTGCGTTGCCACTGTTGCCACCGGTTGCTCGGTCATATCGACATCTGAGTTAACAACACCAGAGTTGACTTCATCAGTATTGTTATCCTCAACAAGACTCTTCTCTACTTCAGCGGTAGGTGTTTCGGTTGAAGTTTCAGGCGGAAGTTCGGTTTCTGCTATTTGTGCCTGACGCGATTCAAACTCTCTGGCCTGCTGCACCTCTTCTGCCGTAGGTTGGGAGAAATCGACATCGGAAACCACAGAAGGTTTTTGCAGCCACCACACCACCAGCAGGGCCAGCAGCAGAAAACCGATAAGGTAAGTCACCAGCATCAAACGGCTGTCGGTAGCCTGACGGCTGGTCTTGCGCGAAAAGCTCTGCATCGCCGGCTCAGTCACCTTGGGGACCTGCCGTGCCAGGCAATTGTTGATAGCTTCTTTATCCACGCCCAATATGCGGGCATAGTTCTTCACGTAGCCGCGGACATAGGTGGAGGAATCGATATTGCTGAAACAGTCTGCTTCAATATCGGTCACTATGCAGGGGCGCAAGTGCAGCCTGGTAGCCGCATCTTCTACAGTGATACCTTTTTGTTCGCGTGCGCTTTTCAGTAATGACCCGAGCGTATCCTCTTGCCCGGGAACCTTTGGGTTCTCGTCTTCATCCTTGTTGACTTGGTTATTCAACTCTGTCATCAGTGCATACTTGCCCGGTATTGTTTAGCCTGGGGAGACGCCGGAAATTTGGCCTGCAGCAATATTCCATATCGCTTGGCGGCCGCGTCATCATTTAACCCTTGCTCAATGCGAATGCCCAACGCCAAGCTTTCCGCGGTTTCAGGAACTACTCGGTGGAGGCGTTCCAATTGCATTCTGGCCGCGGCGTAGTTATGGGCGTCAAGCTCCAATTCTGTCAGTTCCAGTAATGAGACCTGTCTTCTGGGCTCATACTTTAGCGCCATCTCAAAATAGTGTCGCGCTTTTTCTCTTTCCCCGGCATCCCGACTGCAAATACCCAGGTTTTCATAGCTGGAGGCGGTGCGGGTATATCTGGGGTTGTCGATTGCCATCAGGAACATCTTCTCTGCCTTGGCATATTTCTGCTGCTGGCAGAGAAATACCCCAAAGTTGTTCATCGAGTCGCCGCTGGCATTGCGGGTATCTATGGCGGCTTCATAAGCTTGCTCAGCCTTCACCACTTCACCCACGGTTTGATAATAATAAGCCATGGCAATATGCACATCCTCAAGGTGAGGGGCGTATTCCATGGCTCTGTCTAGATTATATTTGGCTTGTTGGGAGTTACCTTTTTGCAGATAGGTCAGGCCTAGCTGCGTCCGTTCCTTGGCGGCGGCAATTTTATCAAACTGGCGTTGCGAGACCGGAATGTCCGTGCCGGCATAAGTTCGCTCGGTTACACATCCGGGCAACATGGCCCCTAGCAGTAACGCGAGCGTTAAACCTGGCAATCCGTGCTTCATTGGCAAACCTATAAATCTGGACAAACAAAGAGTTAATCCATTGTGACCGAAATTTGATTGGCTTGCATGCGTTTTTTCGCCAGACGCTTGGTTCTATCACGTATATCACCGGCCAACTGGCCACAGGCGGCATCGATATCATCGCCGCGGGTCTTACGCACTATTACAGTCAGACCGTATTCCATCAGCACTTTGGCAAACCTGTCGATACGGGAGTTGGAAGAACGCCCGTAAGGAGATCCCGGATAAGGATTAAACGGAATAAGGTTGACCTTGCAAGGAGTATCCTTCATCAGTTTGGCCAACTCATGGGCTTGCTCTGTGCTGTCGTTGATATGATCCAGCATCACATATTCCAGTGTGACCCGGCCACGGTTAGCGTTGGACTTGGCGATATAACGACGAATAGCAGCCAAAAATTCGTTAAGCGGATACTTCTTGTTGATAGGCACCAACTCGTTACGCAGCTCGTCATTGGGGGCATGGATACTGACCGCCAGCGCCACATCGAGGGCATCGCCCAACTTATCCAGCGCAGGTACTACGCCTGATGTCGAAACCGTTACCCGCCGTTTGGACAGGGCAAAACCAAAGTCATCCAGCATGATATCCATCGCCGGGATCACATTGGCCAGGTTCAGCAAGGGCTCACCCATGCCCATCATCACCACATTGGTGACCGGGCGCTCACCGGTTTCCTTCTGAAAACCGAGGAAGTGGGATACCCGCCAGATCTGGCCGACAATTTCAGACACTGTCAGGTTACGGTTAAAGCCCTGCTGAGCCGTGGAGCAGAAAGTACATTCCAGCGCACATCCCACCTGAGATGAGATACACAGAGTCGCCCTATCATCTTCCGGAATATAGACAGTTTCCACTTCCTGACCTTCGCCGACATTAATGGCAAACTTGATGGTGCCATCGGCCGACTTCTGATAGCTGGAGATCTCCGGCGCTACCACTTCACAGCGCTCTTTCAACTTGGCCCGCAGGTGTTTGTTGATATTGGTCATCTGGTCAAAGTCACTGATCCCGAAGTGATACAACCACTTCATCAGCTGTTCGGCACGAAACGGCTTATCGCCCAACTCGACGAAAAGCTCACGCATTGCCTTACGATCAAGATCCAAAAGATTGATCTTTTTTTCACTCATTTGACTTTCCTCAACACCAAAACCTGCAGCAGGGCGGCGAATTATACAGATAGGCCGCAACTATAGCCAGTAATTCAGCGGTTCCCCTTATACCCTACTTTCTCTCTACCGAGCATAAAATTAAGCTTCAGCTCACAAGCTCTATGATAGAATAGCGCTGGGCTAATGTTGGCCTTTGCATCGGAGTGATAATTCCCCCCTTATGCTAACGCTTATCGTTATTGTATTGGTCGCCATCGGCGTCTCTTTTCTCTGTAGTGTGTTTGAAGCCGTGCTGCTTTCGGTGACGCCCAGCTATATCGCGTCGCAGCGCCAGTCCAACCCGGACGCTGCCGAACGTCTTCAAAAACAGAAAGACAATGTCGAATCTCCTCTGGTCGCCATTTTGACACTCAACACCATAGCCCATACCGTAGGTGCGGCCGTGGCCGGTGCCCAGGCCGCCAAAGTGTTTGGCGATGAGATGTTGGGGGTATTCTCCGGGGTACTGACCTTCCTCATTCTATTCTTTTCCGAAATCATCCCCAAAACCATAGGTGCCAACTACTGGCGAGCCATGGCCCCCAGTGTGTCTGTTGCCCTGGTGTGGATGGAACGCATCACTCTGCCGCTTATCTGGATGTCCAATAAGGTTACCCGTTTGCTCGGCAAAGGTGACTCTGGCCAGTATATCCGTCAGGAAATGAGCGCCATGGCCAAGATAGGCCATGAATCCGGTGAGCTGGATGAGCAGGAAAGCAAAATTCTGACTCAGATGCTGAGCGTCAAGGAGATGCCGGTTACTGCCATCATGACCCCAAGAACCGTGATGTTCACTCTGCCGGCCGCCCTGACTCAACATGAATTTGTCAGCCAGCATATCAACAAGCCTTTCACCCGGGTGCCTATTTTCGACAAGGATCACGACGACATTATAGGCTATGTCAATCGTACCGATGTGCTGCTGAGTGAACGGGATAACCCAGATGCGCCCCTAGGGAACCTCAAGCGCAATTTGGTGATAGTGCCGGAAACCGCCCGCATCCTGCCGCTGTTTGAACTGATGATCAAACGCAACGCTCAGATAGCCATGGTGGTTGACGAGTACGGCAGCGGTCAGGGGCTGGTGACACTGGAAGACATAATCGAATCCTTGCTGGGGCTGGAGATTGTCGATATCAATGACCCGGCCACCGACATGCAGCAACTGGCAAGGCGACTTTGGAAACGTCGCATGAAAGACAAAGGGATCCGCCTCTCGGATGACAGAGAGCCGGTCAGCGAATCCCAAGGGCTCTGATTGCAGATTATTAATTCAGCGCTTTAACACAAATGTCATCCTAGTGGGAGATAGTGTGACAGGCTAACGACCCACCCATCAATACAGTCATCATTTTGGGGGAGCTCAGGCTCCCCCTTTTTCATCTGCCTCTGGAGGTGTACAATCCCCGCTCGCAGAATGAGGATGATATGCACACAGATTATGTTTTAAGACTTGCCCATCTCAACGATACCCACTCACACTTGGATCCCAGCCGGGTTCAGTTCAAGATTGACTCTCAGGGACGCGAGTTTGATCTTCACAGCCACAGTGGTGGCTACGCTCGGATCTCGGCTCAGGTCAAGGCCGCAAGAGACGCTGCCCAAGCACAAAACCAGCCTTTTATCCTGCTCCACGGCGGCGATTGTTTCCAGGGCACCTTGTATTACAGCCAGTTCAAAGGCCGGGCCAACGCCAAACTGCTAAAGATGTTGGCACCCGATGCCATGGTCATAGGCAACCATGATATTGACGATGGCAACGCTCTACTGGCCGGTTTTATCAAGGAGGTTGGCTTCCCTGTGCTGGCGGCCAATATGGATCTCAGCGGCGAAGCTGAAGATAAGCCCGGGCGTCTTCGAGGGCTGGACAACCTCTATGATCTGGATACTACCTCAGGCATCGGCCGCTGCCTGATAAAACCTTTCCACGACAAGCAGCTGGCGATAGTTGGTATTACTCTGGATCAAATGAAAGCCATCGCCAGGCCGGATCCCGATACCGAATTTACCGATGCCTTTGCCACTACCAGGAAGACTGTTGAAGCCCTCAGAGCCAAAGGCATAGTGCATATCATAGTGCTCAGTCACTTAGGGTTGGATCAAGACAGATTACTGGCCGAAACTATCCCTGGGATCAGCCTGATCGTCGGCGGCCACACCCATACCCTGATGGGTGATTTCCGCGGTTTTGGCCTGCCATGCCTGCCCTATGGTGAAAGCGTCAACGGCGTGCCTATCCTCCATGCCGGTAAACATGCCGAAACCCTGGGGCTCGCCGACATTCAGTTCGATGACGCGGGCCGGGTGACCCGACTCGAAGGCAGTAACATCTTTATGCTGGACCGTCAGTTTCTGCTGAGCGGCCCCCAGGCGGCCACCGAAGCCGACTATCAAGCCGCCAAGGCGATCTTGGAGCAACACCCAGGTATTCACTGGGATGATAACGATGAAGCCATGGAGCAAGTGATAGCCAACGAGTTCCGCCCGGCGATAAGCTGCATGGAAAATCAGGTGCTTGCCCTGGTATCCAAACCTCTGGTGCATACCCGTCTGCCAAGCCGCAGCCTGCCCCACGGCAGTGAAATAGCCCCCTGGGTCAGCCGCAGTATGTTTCTGGAGTCCAAAGCCAAAGACCAAAGAGTGGACTTTGCGCTGCATAACGCCGGCGGCGTGCGTCAATCTGTGCCCCAAGGACAACTGACCAAAGCCGATGTGCTCGGGCGCCTGTTGCCGTTTGAATTGCCGCTGGTTAAATATGAAATCGCCGGGGAACACCTCTACCAGGCACTGGAGTCGGCCATCAACGCCGCCACCAACAACGGTGTGCGTGGTACCGGCGCCGGCAGTTTTCCCTATACCTATGGGCTGAGATATTTCTATGATGGCCGCAGACAGCAGGGAGAAAGACTATTCCGGCTGGAGCTGTTGCGGGCAAATGGCCTGTGGCAAGCGCTGGCACCAGAGCAGCATTATGTCGGGGTGTCCACCTGCTACACCACGGCCGGGAAAGAAGGCTATGAACCTCTGCTGCAAGCCCGCTGGCAGGAGTCCATGCCATCACTGACATTGCCGGGCGCCTTCATCAACTTCCTGAAAAAGGCTCCCAAACTGGATGAGTTGCTATTGCCCCATGTGCACTATACCAGCCACAGAGCCGAAGCAGCCGGCGAATAAGCCTGCCACATTGAGCGCGGTTATCCCTCGCCCCTGTGCGGGCAAAGCAACCATTCAAGGCCATAAGCTCTGCTCCTAAACCCTGGTTGTAAGCCATTTTATAAACTGCTTTATAAACCTACCGCCTTCATAAACCTATGGTTCCATAAACCTACAGCTTCATAAACCAACCGCTTCATAAACCAACCGCTTCATAAACCAAAGTCACTGCCTTGCAGGCGCTCGGCAAACCAGCCAAGCGCCTTTCCCATCTCCCCTTTTCGCCAGGCCATATAGATGGGCAGCGAAGGCCTGGGCAAGGCCACTTCACGCTGCACCAACTCACCTTTGGCCAACGCATCCCGGATCAAATGCACAGGCAGAAAACCCACCCCTATTCCCATCTTCTGTGCGGTGATCTTGGCTTCCATCGACGACACCCGGATAAGCTGACGACTGTCAAACACCCCACTGGAGCGCTGACTCAAGGAGCGCGAGGTATCTGCCACTATGATAGATGGAAATTGCAACAAGGCTTCAGAGGCTATCTCAGTGTCAAATTGCGCCAAGGGATGCTCAGGCGCCACAACAAACACAAACTCCAGCTCACCAAGCTTTTGCAACTCATACTGACCTCTTGGCAATTCGCCCGTGACGCCTATGGCGATATCGGCGCGGTTGGAATAAAGCGCATCCCAGCCGCCGCCAAGGGCCTCATGGGTCACGCTGACGGTGAGCTGTTTACCCAGCTCAGTGAATTCTTTAATTAGTGAAAGCAGCGGCGCCTGCGGCAAAACCGTATCCAGCGCCAGGGTCAGTTGCGCCTCCCAACCGGTTTCCAATTGCCTCACGGCATCCTCAAGCCGGGCGGTGGCCGCCAGGATCTCCCGCCCCTGGGTCAACACCAAACGTCCCACTTCGGTAAGTTGAGCCCGAGTGCCCTTACGTTCAAATAATCTGCTTCCCAGCTCACTCTCCAGCTTTTGAACCTGATAGGTCAAGGCAGATGGCACCTTGAAAAGCGCCTCGGCCGCTGCCGAGAAACTGCCTTTTCTATCTATAGCATCCAATACTTTAAGCGCATCCAGGCTAATGACAGAGTGCATGACAAAACCTATGTTCAATTTTTTTGAAGTTCAATGTCAAAATGTTCCGATTTTCAGCCGCAAAGGTCAAGAATAAACTGCACAGTAACTGGACAGGAAAGCCTATCCACCCTATTCAAATTCATTGAGGACACCATTATGAAACACCTGATGATAAAACTGCTCCGCACCGATGCCGGTTTCGCGCCTCTGGCGCTGCGCCTGCCTATAGGTATCACTTTTATGGCTCACGGCGCCCAGAAGCTCTTTGGCTGGTTCGGCGGTTACGGCCTGGAAGGCACAGGACAATGGATGACCTCTATCGGCCTGACTCCCGGATATTTGATGGCGCTGATGGCCGGTTCCAGTGAGTTTTTCGGTGGCCTGCTGCTTATCATAGGCCTGCTGGTTCGCCCCACTTCCGCGGTGTTGGCCTTCACCATGCTGATGGCGATAGTCACAGTGCACCTGGACAACGGTTTGTTTATGTCCAACAACGGTTACGAGTTTGGTCTGGCATTGTTGGCCGCCACTGTATCCCTGGCGATTTCCGGCGCCGGTAAACTGTCCGTCGACAACATGATTGCCAGCAAGACACATTAATTCTCGCAAAGCACACATCTTGCTTTAAGCCATTCACTGCTTACAGGCCTTGCATCCTGGCCTGTAAGTCTGTGAAGAGCACATAAAAGACTTGTCTGCACCTTCCCAGCAGGAGAACTGAATTATGATTTATGTACGTCATGCCGATGAGCGCGGCCGGGCCGACTTCGGCTGGCTCAAGAGCCAACACAGTTTTTCATTCGGCAACTATTACGATCCAAGGTTGATGGGGGTCTCGGCCCTAAGGGTCATCAATGATGACAGAGTCGCGCCAAGCGCCGGTTTTGATACCCACGGCCACAAGGATATGGAGATCATCAGCTATGTGATTTCCGGCACCATAGCCCATAAAGACAGCTTTGGTCATGTGAAAACCCTGCCGGCCGGTGAGTTCCAACTTATGTCTGCCGGCACGGGGATCTATCACAGTGAATACAATGCCTCGGCAACTGAACCTCTGCATTTCCTGCAGATCTGGATCCAACCGAGTAGCCAGGGAGGCACCCCGGGTTATCAGCAAAAAGCCTTTGTCCAGAGTTCGGCCCTGACCCCGGTCGTCACTCCCGATGGCCGCGATGGCACCCTGTCCATCAAACAGGACGCCAGCGTCTACCGCCTGGAGCTGACCGCTGCCGAGCAGACGAGCTTCAAGCTGGCAAAGGGGCGCAACTTCTATGCTCAAGTGGTGGAAGGAGAGCTGCAATTGGCAGGTGAACCCCTGCAAAGTGGTGATGGCATTCACATCAACGAACTTGAGGAGTTTGTCATCAAGGCCGGCAACAAGCGTACTGTCGCCCTGGTGTTTGATTTGCCGTAACCAGCAGCGTTTTTGGCGTTTGCCCAAGGCCGCCCCTGGAACTTCATTTGGGTGATTTTCCAGGGCAGCTTAGGTTATAACTGCAACTGCATACTGAAATTGGTCAACACTTCCCCGTGACGTTGATGCTGATTGCGCTTCAAGGTTGTAAAGCCCTGCTTGCCGAAAAACGCTTTGGCATAGAAAGAAGCTTCAACCCTCAAACACTGCACCCCGGAATCGACGGCGTATCTCAACAGCTGCCGGTAAAGCTTGGCGGCAATCCCCCGGCGCTGGGCATTGGGGTGAGAAAAAAGGCAGTCTATCTCGGCTTCACCCGGCGCATTCAAAGGCTTTAAGTTAATAAATCCAAGCAAATTGCGACCATCTTCGGCAACCCAGAGCGCCGTCCCCTGCAAACGATTTCGCCACTCATCTTCGCTGCGCTTTGCCGGCGACCAGGCCTGGCATTGCGCCTGACTGTAATGCTCAGTGCTGGCGTTTACCACCAGATGAAACAGCTCGGCGATGGCCGCGCAGTCCTCAGGGCGACCTTGGCGAACAATAAAGCCATGCTCGATTTGAGTGGCAGTTGGTGAGTTCATGAAGACTTAACTCTTTCGTGCACCAAAGGCGCCAGTATCAGCTTCATAAAATAGCTGCCGAACATTTGGCCGGATTTTTCCTGATAGCTTTTGTGACGCAAACGAAACCCTGCACGCTCAAACACAGGTTTGGACAGCGCCGAAGCATCTGTTGTCAGGTGATGATAGCCTTGGGTGAGTGCCCACTTCTTGGTGGCTTCAAGCAAGGATGAGGCAACCCCCTGACGCTGGCTATCGGGCGCCACATAAAGGCAAGCGATGTAACCTCGCTCACGGAAGGTGGTCTCCAGCAACACAAAGCCCACACATAGAGGACTTTGCTCACTGCCCTTGAGCATCACCCAGGCCTGAGCCCGTTTGAGCCTTAGCTGCCAGTATCGCCCCGAGCGCGGCGCCGCCGACCAAGCCAGACGCTGAGCCGCATTATAGCGGGCATCATCTATGGCAGTAACGGCACTGTGGTACAGATTGGCTATCTGCTCCCCCAAGTGCCTGTGACGAGAATGAGAGTAAACCTCTACCCGCAACATGAGAATTGGTACCAACACAGTTGAATTGCAGGCATTTTGCCCGACATTTGTGCTCAGGCAAAGCCCTTAAGCACAAATAAAAAAAGCCGCGAACAGAGTCGCGACTTTAACAGAGAGTGGATGAAATCACTTCTTATCGATTTCACCAACAAACATCAGCTTGTCAAAAGTACGGTTGAGGGTCTTGCTGGTGAAGTTGTTCATCCACATCTGCTCGGTCACCTGCACCTTATCACCCTTGGCCACAGCTACCTGAGGACCAGCCGCCCAAAAGGTTTTATCGGCTTCTTTAATCTGCACATAGGTATAACCGCCACTATTCATGGTGTCGACCACTGTGCCTTCATGTACCGCACCTTGTGCCCAGGCTGAAGATATACCCAGAGCCAAAGCCGCGGTCGCCAAGATCTTTGCCAATTTTGCCATTGTCTGTTGCTTCCTGTTGTCGTTGGAAATACTGCGCCATTAAAACATGTGTTATTTCATAAATCGCTAATAGGGTTCACACTTTTGACAGCTTCACGGACGTAGCAATGGCCGCAGCATAGACTCAAGACCATTGAGCTTCACCTCATAGATAAGCGCCAATTGCTGCCCAAGCTTGCCCTCGGGGAACCCCTTGGAGTGAAACCACACCAGATAAGGCTCGGGAAGCTCCAATAACTTGCGTCCGGCGTACTTGCCAAAGGGCATGGTCTGATTGATCGCTTCCAACAACTGCTGTTCCGGCTGCATCTTCTCTCCGTTTCAGGCTAAAGTTGCCAGTATACTCCGGAAAAGTAAACTTGAGTGGAAAGCCTGCCAAGCCGCGCGGCTCAGCGCCAACTTTTGTCTGAGGTCAATTCAGCGACGTATAAGTGACCCACGACATGAATAACTGTCGAATTGATAACTCAACTAGCCTACCTGGGTAAACCGCAGCGTTAGCCTGGCCTTCAACAAAGAAAGGCAAGCTTTCAATTCAACCTACGCTTTTCAGCCAAAGATTTCCCGGCACACTATGGCCGCCAGGCTTGAACCCCAGGCGCTGCGCCAAGACTTCATCTCCCGGAAGCACCTCCAGCATCAGTTGCCATTTAGGCGAGCCCAGAAGCGATAATCGCTCAATGACAGTCTCCAACAAAAAGCTGCCGAGTCCAAGATGGCGAAATTCGGGCAACACCAGAAAATCCTGTAGCAGATAGTGTCCAGGCTCCCGACAAGATCCAGCTGCAGAGCCGCTTCGCACCAAAGCCAGCGCCACCAGTTGCCCACCTTGCTGATTTTCCCTGATACATAAGGACAACAATGGTTTGGCAGGCAAATAACTGTCATCCAGTCCATGCACGGGCAGTCCAGCCCTGTCTCTAAGCAACAAGAGTTCATGGATTGCCAGACAACACTCCTCAACTTCAAAGCGACTGGTCTGGTTAAGTACGTGGCCCATAAATGCCTCCTTGCATAAATGCAGATGGTCGGAACGTCCAGAGAAAAGTCTGGCTAGCATCCCAACATGGCAGAGTTCTGTGGCAAGGAAATGACAGTTGCTAAGCTCACCAAGCGGCATAGAGTAATAAAAGACCACTCCCTTCTCGGCCCATAGACACCCAAGCGTTTGATTAACAGCCCAATCGACAAAGATCACATTTATTTATATTTTTTAAATCTAAAAAAATACTTTTAATTCCTATATACAGTATTGGCGGTGTCATAAAAGAGACTCTGGCGGTTCGGATCCGGGCACAGTTCAGTTTTAACAAATAAATGACGCGGCAACATTTTTTTAACGACATAATTTTATTGATAATTTCTCCGGCAACCTTACTCATGGATAACACCGCCATTATTACGACAACCCAAGAGGGTAACGCCAAAAACATGACGCCACAAAAACAGTAAAAACCAATAAAAATCATCAAGTTGACCAATAACAATTTAACTTTTACATTTGTTTTACCGTTCACTGTTCACCTCCGTCAGCGAAAGCTTTTGGGAGCGCAAACAAGCAACGACACGGTAAACATTAAGTAGGGAACATTTCCGAACCAAGGAAAGTTGTAAGCCATCAGGGAAAGAACAAATAACTTAAGAACAAACTTTCAGAGGGCAAGACAATGATCATACTCGTTGGCGGTGAAAAGGGGGGCAGCGGCAAAAGCTGCCTGGCACAAAACATTGCCGTTTTTCTCACGGTAGAGTGTGGCGCATCGGTGATCATGGTGGATTGCGACCCTCAGCGAACCACCTCTGATTGGATCCAGGCCCGCAACAACGACAGCAAACTCGCCGGGATTAACTGTGTGCAACTCTATGGCAAAATCCGCAACGATCTACTGAGCCTGGAGCAACACTACGACTACGTGATAGTCGATTGCGGCGGCCAGGACAACTTGGCGCTACGTGCCACCATGTCAGTAGCCTCCCATGTACTTATGCCCCTTAGACCCAAGCGCCGCGATCTTAAAACCGTCAGCCATATGGATGATATCGTCGCCACCTGCATGATGATAAACCCCAAGATGCGCGCCTCTTTTGTTATCACCCAGTGCCCTAACCTGCCCAACCAGGCCAGCCGTATTCTCGAGGCCAAGGAAGTCTGTAAAACCTACGATATCAATGTGCTGGACGCCATTACCTACAGCCGCAACATCTATGATGACAGCGAAGAGTCCGGCCGCTCGGTAATTGAATTCGAGCCCAAGGGCAAGGCCGCCACCGAGATCCGTGCCATCGCCTGCGAAATGCTGCAGGCACAGAATGCCACTGAGATCCGCAGCCGCCTGATGACCAACCAACTCAACAGCATGAGGACTCAGTATGGGACTGGCCGATCTGAAGAAAAACGTTACGCCATCTGAGGTTGATGCCCGCAGACATATGATGGCCATGCAATCCCTGGATGAGTTTATCGACGGCGCCATCTATTACGCCATGGGACAAACACAACAAGCGGCGGTAACTATGCAGGTTGAACAGCTGTGTTCCAATACAGCTTCCACCAATCAGGAAACCACCCAGCAAAAGCTGATACCCAAACGTCGCCACGAACCTTTTCGCAAGGCGACTTTTACCCTGAGTGAAGCGGCCATCAGCCACCTGGCCGAAATGGCCAGCGATTGTGATATTGCCAAGTCACGCCTGATACGTTTGCTTATCAAGCATCATCACAGCCTGGCGCCACAAGAGCGCCGCGAGCTGGAACAGAAGTTTATGCCGGACTAACTCTTTCCCTTGAACTGCGTGGACTGTTTGACACTCCCACCCTTTGCTGACAGCCGATAACAGGTTTCAACCTCTTTGCTGTCAGCTTTTTTTTGCTTATTTTTCATGCGCCGAGCTTGAGTTATTCCCACTGAGCCCCCACAGATCTGATTAGACGCTTTAGCCATGGAGCCGGATCATGCTGGCCATTCTGATAACCCTCGCCGCCGGCGCCAGCGCCATAGGTTGGATCCTCAGCCAATCCTGGCGGGATCGCAGACGCAGAGACAAGATACGCGCCAAGCCTTTCCCCAAGGAATGGCGCACTATCCTGAAAAAACGTATGCCCTATTTCCGTTCCCTGCCCAGTGACCTGCAACTGCAGCTCAAGAAACACATTCAGGTATTTCTGGCGGAAAAGCAGTTTGTCGGTTGCGACGGGTTGGAGATAGATGATGAAATCCGCGTAACCATAGCCGCGCAGGCCTGTCTCTTGTTACTCAATCGTCAAACCGACTATTACCCTAACCTGAGACAAATTCTGGTGTACCCATCAGCCTTTATTGTTCGCCAGCAGCAGCGGGATGCCAATGGCTTGGAATGGCACAGTCAAAGGTTATTGGCGGGAGAATCCTGGGGGCAGGGGAAAGTCGTCCTTTCCTGGCAAAATACCCTGGATGACGCCGCCGATCCGGCAGACGGCAGGAATGTCGTGATCCATGAGTTTGCCCATCAACTGGATCAGGAAGCAGGCGATGCCAATGGCGCTCCCAGACTCGGTGAGTTCAACGCCTATCCTGTGTGGTCGCAGGTTTTGGGGCAGGAGTTTGCCAAACTGCAGGCTCAGGCCGCCCGTGGTGAGCCGAGCCTATTCAGTTACTACGGCGCCACCAATCCGGCCGAGTTCTTTGCTGTCATAAGCGAGGTATTCTTCGAGCAACCGCAGCAGATGAAAGCCGATTATCCGCAACTCTACCAGGAACTGAGCCGCTTCTATCGTCTCGATCCCTTGAATTGGCACTAGGTCATCCTTGCAACAGTACAATTGCACACTTCCCCCCTCCTTTGGCTCACATCTTGTGCCCAATTGGGTTAAGCTGGGTTCGATAATAAAAAATTATAATAGGGAACATTATGTTGCACCTTAAACCTTTGTTGCTGACCACAGCGCTGCTAGCGATTTACGGCCATTCAGCCTTGGCAAATAACCCACAAGCCGGCAATCAAACCGGCCAAGAGCAAAGCGGCCAGCTCGATGACAGCCAAACTCAGGCCGCTTTGGTATTGGATAAACTGCACCAAAGTGCTGCCAATGCTGACTGGGACAGTTACTTTAGCCTTTTCAGCCCGGACGCGGGATTTATCGGCACAGATGCCAGTGAATACTGGAATATGGTTGAATTTGAGCAGTATGCCCGTGCCACCCAGGGCTGGACTTACCAAAGCTCCTCACGCCGCCTGGTGCAGCACGGCGAGGTGATAGTGTTCGATGAACTGCTGGACAGCCAGTCCTATGGACTTGGACGGGGCACAGGCACGCTTGTTAAAACCGAACAAGGCTGGCAAATACTGCAGTACAGCCTGAGTTTTCCCATTCCCAACGCCCTGGCGCCCAGAATTACTGATCAGATAAAGCTGTATCGAAAAAAGCAGAAATCAGTGCCTGAAGGCAACTGAAAAACAGATATTGGCCAGCTGCACGAAGTGACTAAAGCTGTCAAAATCTTCAGGATGAATATCCCGGCCTGAACTGGCTCTGTCAGCGTAATAGACGCCTATCACCTTATTATCCACCTGTAATGGTGCCAGCAAAAAACCACTGGCGGGGACTTTTCTCGCCAGCTGTTCACCCAGTACAGCTTTGTCGGCCCCCTCGCCCTGCCAGATCAGACGCTGATTTTCGATGCAATCCTTCAGCAAGGTGCCGCGACCTTCCAGCTCGAGAATAAAGTCGTTTTTCATCTCCTCGGCGCCGTCCCCAAGCGCGATTCTCGGTTGCAACATGCGCCTGCTCGGTGACAGCAAGAGCACGGCGCAGCGGTCGAGACCAATGCCCTCGAGTATTCCCTCCAATGCCGTGGTCACTACCTTATTGAAATCAGTCTTCTCAACAGCAAAGCCGGTCAGCTCTCTAAGTTTTTTCAGCTGAAACGCAAGATTTTCCTCGCGCACCACAACCTCAGCCAACCTCTCCTGAGGCAGCAGCAGATCTGTGTCCGGCAGATACTCGATAAGTACTTTGGCACCATAGGCTTCGGCCAACTTGGCGGTAGCGTTGGAACAGCGAAGGACCCGACCCCGAAACTCATCTGTATCCAGCTTTAGCATATCGGCGGCTTGTTTAAGGCGCCGCTCCAGCTCCTCGGGTTTGAGTGAGGCGCCGGCCAGCGCTTCGCTGAGTTTATTGGCCAGAAAAATACTGCGAATTTCCGGCGTGCGTTCATCGGGATTACTGAGCGACTTGCACAAGAGTTCACCCAGGCCCCAACTGCGGGCCAACCCCTGGCTGAGCTGATTGAATGAAGTCCCGAGCGCTTCGCGCACCAGATTGAGCCTACTTACGGCATCACTCTCGGCGCTGAGGGCTGAATCCAGTTCCTCGGCCAGTTCGGCTCCCGTGCTCCAAAAGGCACTCTCACCCAGGTGATAGAGCAGCGCGGCGATAAACACCTCTTCCTGCAACTCCTCATCGTAACCGTCAAGCATCATCTTGGCCAACATGGCGGCCTGAAACGCCTGAGCCATCAACTTCAGCAACCTTTGGTAAACCGAGGGTGTCAGATTTTTGCTTTCCAGCAAACTGGAGAGGAGTTTGGCGGTAATGCAGATATTGCGGATGGTGTCGAACCCCAGCACCACAGCAGCGCGGCTGACCGTAGTAACAGGGCTTATCCCCTTGTTATAGATGGCGCTGTTGGCCACCCGCAAAATACGGGAAGTGAGCGCATTGTCGTGCATTATGCTGCGCCCCAGAATCGCCATGGAGGACACATCGTCCTTGGCGAGTTTTTCCAATGTCCTTATTGTTGAGCAAAGTGCGGGCATTTCCTGATCACTGATCCTGCGGGTCCAGTAATCCACCCCCTTGTTGGCTGATTTCAAATACGACTCAACTCTTTCAGGTATTGGCCCAGTGGTGGGCTTGAGAATGGAACTCTTGTTATGAATAAAGCACAAACTTCAAAGAAATAACACAATTACAACAAAAAAAGGCGACTCAATGAGTCGCCAAAACACAAGCAACAAGGCTCAAATGACTGGGAAGTCACAAATTACCCCCGAAAATGGCGTAGGTTCATTTCCGGGGAAGTGGCGCCCGAGGACGCCAACACAGGGGATTAAAACTGCTCTTCTTCGGTCGAACCGCTCAGAGCCGTGACAGAGGACTGGCCGCCCTGGATAACATTGGTCACCTGATCAAAGTAACCTGTACCCACTTCCTGCTGGTGCGCCACAAAGGTGTATCCCTTCTGCGCGGCAGCGAATTCGGCTTCCTGAACCTTCTCAACATAGTGCTTCATGCCTTCGCCACGGGCATAGTCGTAGGCGAGATCGAACATGTTGTACCACATGTTGTGAATACCGGCCAAAGTGATGAACTGGTACTTGTAGCCCATGTTGGCAAGCTCCTGCTGGAACTTGGCAATGGTGGCGTCATCCAGGTTCTTCTTCCAGTTGAACGAAGGTGAACAGTTATAGGCCAACAGTTGATCCGGATACTGGGCATGAATGGCTTCGGCAAAGCGGCGCGCCTCTTCCAGATCCGGCTTAGCGGTTTCACACCAGATAAGGTCGGCATAAGGTGCATAGGCAAGCCCACGGGAAATGGCCTGATCCAAACCTGCCTTCACCCGGTAGAAACCTTCCTGGGTACGCTCTCCGGTGATGAAGTCGCGATCATAGGGGTCGCAATCTGAGGTCAGCAAATCAGCAGCGTTGGCATCGGTACGGGCAATCACCAGAGTATCCACTCCGGATACATCGGCTGCCAGACGGGCCGCCACCAGCTTCTGTACCGCTTCCTGAGTCGGCACCAAAACCTTGCCGCCCATGTGACCACATTTTTTCACTGAGGCCAGCTGATCTTCGAAGTGCACCCCGGCAGCGCCAGCGTCTATCATGGACTTCATCAACTCATAGGCGTTCAGCACGCCACCGAATCCGGCTTCCGCATCGGCCACAATCGGCAGGAAGTAATCGACATAACCCTCATCTTCCGGGTTTTTGCCTTGGCTCCACTGGATCTGATCGGCGCGGCGGAAGGAGTTATTTATTCGCCCCACTACGGCAGGCACGGAGTTGGCCGGATAGAGTGACTGATCCGGATACATGGTGCCCGCCAGGTTGGCATCGGCCGCCACCTGCCAGCCTGAAAGGTAGATGGCCTCGATACCGGCCTTGGCCTGCTGCACCGCCTGACCGCCGGTCAAAGCGCCGAGAGAGTTGACATAGCCCTTCTTGGCGCCACCGTTAACCAGCTCCCACAACTTGGCTGCGCCGCGCTTGGCGATGGTGTTTTCAGGAACCACTGAACCGCGCAATGCCACAACCTCTTCGGCGGTAAATGGACGGCGAACGCCCTGCCAACGTGGATTTTCAGCCCAATCCTTTTTCAAAGCTTCTATCTGCGCCTGACGTGAATTCTGTGTTGCCTTGGTCATTTTAACTCTCCTTCGTAGGGTAATTTGGCAGCCCCCAGCCCCCGCGGGCAACTGCCGTAAATGGTTATTGGGTTACTGGGTAAGCAGCTCGTAGCCCGGCAAGGTCAGGAAGGTCACCAGCTCATCGGCGGTGGTGATCTCTTCCAATAAACTTGCCGCCCGCTTGAATTGACCGTTATCAAAACGCTCGCTGCCGAGCTCTTCACGCACATTGGCCAACTCTTCTTTCAACATGGCGCTGAACAGTGCCTTGGTCACCGGCTTGCCGTTGGAAAGCTTTTGTCCGTGCTGGATCCATTGCCAGATAGAGGCGCGGCTGATTTCTGCTGTGGCTGCATCTTCCATCAAGCCATAGATGGGCACACAACCATTACCGCCAATCCAGGCTTCTATGTACTGCAATGCAATACGGATATTGAGTCGCATCCCCTCTTCGGTGCGCTCACCATCACAGGGTTTGAGCAGCTCGGCCGCCAGGATGGGTGCATCCACGTCGCGGGTGATATGCAGCTGGTTGGCGTGCTCTTCACCTATATATTCGTTGAAAATTCCCATGGCCGTATCAGCCAGGCCAGGGTGCGCCACCCAGGTGCCGTCATGGCCGTTTCGGGCCTCAAGCTCTTTGTCCTTGCGAACCCGCTCCAGTACCTGGGCATTGGTTTGCGGATCCTTGGCGGGAATAAAGGCCGCCATGCCGCCCATCGCCAGCGCGCCACGCTTGTGACAGGTCTTGATCAGCAGACGTGAATAAGCGCTGAGGAACGGTTTATCCATGGTCACTTGCTGGCGGTCCGGCAAAATACGATCCGGATGCTTCTTCAAGGTTTTGATATAGCTGAAAATGTAATCCCACCGGCCACAGTTGAGCGCCACTATGTTGGAGCGCAGTTCATAGAGGATCTCCTCCATCTCGAACACGGCCGGCAGGGTTTCAATCAGGCAGGTGCACTTGATGGTGCCACTCTGCAGGCAGAAACGCTCTTCGGCGAAGGCAAACACTTTGGCCCACCAGCGTGCCTCAAGATGGCTTTCCAGCTTGGGAATATAGAAGTAAGGTCCACTGCCCTTGGCTAGCAGTTGGCGATAGTTATGGTAGAAGTACAAAGCAAAATCGAATAAGCAGCCGGGAATGGACTTACCGTTGAATTCGACATGCGCTTCCGGCAGGTGCAGCCCACGCACCCGGGCAATCAATACCGCAGGGTTGGCCTGCAATTGATAATGTTTGCCGGTTTCCGGCGCGGTAAAATCAATTTCACCGCGGACGGCGTCACGCAGGTTGATTTGGCCCTCGACCACTTTCTGCCAGCTGGGTGCCAGCGAATCTTCGAAGTCGGCCATAAAGACTTTTACATTGGCGTTGAGCGCATTGATGATCATCTTGCGATCCACAGGCCCGGTGATCTCGACCCGTCTATCTTTAAGATCCGCCGGTATACCGCGAATTTGCCAATCACCATCTCGAATGGCTCGGGTTTGCGGTAAAAAGTCCGGTAACTCACCACCGTCTATCCGCAGCTGACGTTGCTCACGCTTTTCCAGCAAACTGGTCACTTCCGGAGCAAACTCCCGACACAGAGCCTCGAGGAAGTTGAGCGCACCTTCAGTAAAAAGGCTTTGCTGTTGTGGTATTTCGGCCCCCTTTATACTGAGCCCTTGCTGTGCGACTGTCTCTGCTATCATCTTGCTGTCTCCCTGGGAGGCAGAATAAAGCCTGCCAAACCCTGCAAATGTTCGTTTCGTACTAAAACCTATCGATAAACATTTGTGTTTGCAACAGTCAAAACGTCGAAAAAACCGGCAAAACCTAGGCTTCAACTTGACTTAAAATTGGTATGACCAAGCAAAAAATGGAACACCAAGATATTGTTTTACAAGAAAAAATTAAAACAACAAAAAGACTTAACCTGCAGATTACAGAAAAATGTCAGACAACTTTACCACATTGGCAACAAAGTAATTTGTTACGTAATTAAATAACCAAATGAAATTTATAGTTTCCACAAAATATCATTAAAACTTAGGTCTAATCCGTTAATATCCGTTTCGAACTCTCGTCAGGGTCAACTTTAAATAACCAACAAAAACAAATAGCTAACAAAAACGCAACCACAACCAAAATCAAACGATCGTTTTAATCTTACCTTTACGTAAAGGTTAAAATTAAATGTGATCAAGATCCGTTTTTCACGACTTGCGTATAGTGATCAACACAGGCAGGTACTTTGGTCAGTCTCAATAAAAAAACGATTTTTTTTAAATTTTTTTCAAAAACTTGCCTCTTTAGGCTCTCGAAAGCGGATCCATGTGGCCTAGTCAAAAAACACCCAGCCAACCGATACAGTTTGAAACTTTTGTTGCAACACAAATAAAAACCATTATCATTCGCACCCTACTTTCGAGGGGATGATCTCAAATGCAGCAATCCGCAATATCTCTGGCGGTGACGGCTTGTCTGTCACTGACCATGGCACAGGCCACACAGGCAAACGAAACAACTCAACCACCACAGGTTTCACAGGATGTAGAACGTATTACCGTTTATGGTAAACAGAACAAAGTGGTAATGAATTCAGGACTGGCGACCAAATCAGACATGTCGCTGATGGAAACCCCGGCTGCCTTGGTGGTGATAGATAAAGAGCTGTTTGCCGCCCAGGGAGCCGACTCGCTGCAGGATCTGGTGCGTA
Source organism: Shewanella sp. BJSY2023SW001 (assembly GCF_047314685.1). Classification (NCBI taxonomy): domain Bacteria; kingdom Pseudomonadati; phylum Pseudomonadota; class Gammaproteobacteria; order Alteromonadales; family Shewanellaceae; genus Shewanella; species Shewanella sp. BJSY2023SW001. The sequence goes on along the minus strand of NZ_JBKORF010000081.1, from coordinate 37,004 downwards.
ACATCAGTGGTGTTACCCAAGCCGGCAACAACTACGGCATAGGTGATAACCTGGTGATCCGTGGCCTGGACGCCAACTACACTTATGACGGTATGTACGGCGGCGCGGGACTCGGCAACAGTTTTAATCCCACCCGCTCCATGACCAATGTGGAAGCGGTTGAGGTGCTCAAAGGCCCGGCGACCGGGCTTTATGGTATGGGCAGCGCCGGCGGGATCATCAACCTTATTGAAAAGAAACCTCAATTTCAGGACAGCACAGAAGTCAGCGCCGAACTGGGCTCATGGAACAGTTACAGCCTGGGGCTCGACTCTACCGGAGGCTTGAGCGACACCCTGGCCTATCGTCTGGTGGCCAAACATGCCCGTAGCGATGGCTATCGTGATATCGGCAGCGACAGAGATGAAGTCTATGCCTCGTTGAAAATTCTGCCTTCAAACGCTCAAGATTTGGTGCTGTCGGCCGCCTGGATTAAAGACTCTGTGCAGGTAGACTCTGTAGGCCACCCGATACGTATCTACAACGCCGCCTCTACCGGTGGCCTGAGCGGCGCACAAGTCAGCTGGCAAGATTTGATTAACGACCCTAATGGTGCCGGCATTCAACTGACCCAGGCGCAGCGGCAACAACTGGCTGATTCCCTGGTGGCGAGCGACGGTCTCGAACCCTTCGATATAGGCGATACCAGCCTGGCCTCTCCCATCAGCAGGCCCAATGAAGGCGAAGAGTGGCGCTTCAAGTTAAACCACAACATCACCCTTAGCGACAATCTGCAACTTAATCAGCAGTTACAGTATCGAGACTATCAGTCCGGGTTCATCCGCCAAACTGGCGCCTATAACTATGTGTACTGGAAACGTAAGGTCAAATCCGTGGACGTGATCAACGCCGATCCCCGTGCTCCATTGGTTATTGATGATGTCCTGTATCCTTATGCCGCCAGAAGACAGGAATACCGCAAGGTAGATGCCCACGAGAAATCCTGGCAATACTTTGCCGATATGCGCTACAACTTCAGCCTGGCAGGCGTAGACAGTGAGCTGTTGCTGAATGCCAACCTGGAAGACAGAGATATCGCTTATAAGAGCTGGGCACTGTACGACAAAGATGGCGGCGGTGAACTGCCCTATATTCTGGATATCCGTAATCCCAACTGGAGCGACAAGGCCTTTGAGGACTACAACCCTGATCTCAAGGACAACTACAACAAACAAGTCCGCGCCTGGGGCCTGGGCATGCAGTATGTGGGTTACCTGAGTGAAACCTTTACTGCCAGGGTGGGTGTGGCGTTCAATGAGATTGAACAGAAGTACAGTCATCTGGGCACGCCAAAGAAAGACCCGACTCCGGAGCAGGACAGCAAAGATCACGGCATGACCTACAACCTGGGTCTGACCTATATGCCGACCGATAACCTGTCATTTTTCATCAACCATGCCAAGGGACGCACGGCTTACAGCGTGCTGGGTGCCGTAACGGGCGCACAGAGTGGCCGCGCAGCGGATAGAAAGGATTCAGAGTCCCTGAGCTATGATCTCGGTATGCGCTTCAAGGGCTTTGATGATCAGCTGCTCGGTTCCTTGGTTCTATTCCAGAGTGAACGTACCAATTTGCGTTACAGCAACCCGGAATACAATGACAAACAAGGCGCGCCTGACTACAACATCTCAGTACCCGAGTTCTTCTACGACGGCATGGATAAGACCACAGGTGCCGAGCTGGATCTCAACGCCCACCTCAACGAAGAATGGCTGATAAACCTCAACGGTCTGTACCAGGATGCACGCAACAAAAATGACCCTAACTCCAGCAGTTACAACAGTCGCCAGAAAGGGGTTCCCCAGGTCAGTGCCAGTGCCTGGGTTACATACAGTCATCAGTGGCAGGCGCTGCCAAATCCCTTGTCTGTCAGCTTTGGGGTTCGTTATGTCGACGAGCGCAGCACCAACTCGGCTTCCTTCGGGATCCCGGATGGCAAAGTGCCCGCCTATACAGTTTGGGACTCTGCCATTGCCTACAAGGCTGATGACTGGAGTGTGCAGCTGAACCTCAATAACCTGTTCAACACCCGCTACTATGACAAGGCCATGTTCCTTGGCGGTATGCCGGGGGCCGAACGCAACGCCAAGTTGAGCGTCAGCTACCGCTTCTAAACTGCATTGGGCCAACCCAATGGTCAATGCCATACAATCAATGTCATACAATCAATGTCATACGATCAATGCCATACGATCAATGTCATATAGTTTTTTGGCAAAATCGTTCGACGCCTGCAGAAAAGAACCCCAATCCGATGGCCTTTGAGTCATCGGATTTTCTCATGCTTCCAGCAATTCCCTATCCAGCTGTGCCTTGCATCTGAGTGACGGCCTTTTACCGGCTTGAATCTTAATCCATCGCCTTTCTTAACTTGTCCAAGCCACATAATGAGCCTGTATGAAGGCTTCAGTCTGACCCATTTTTACTCTTTGGCCATTTTGCAACCAATTGCAAACCTCCCTCCTTGACCATAAAGCCAAACGCTATAATGAACACCACTGGCAAAAAACATCACAAAATAAACTTTTTCGCTACATTGGCATCAAACACCTCAATGCAGCAGACACTGAAACATCATTAACCTTTGTTTTAAAAGGAAATTAAAAATTGGCACCGGTTTTGCTTTATCGCAACAAAGATCAAGATAAGGACTTTCACATGAAGCGTAACCTCACCTACACCCTGAGCACTGTTTTACTGCTTGGGTCTCTGGCCAGCGGCTGCAGCGAACAACAGCAGGAAGAACAACAACAAGCCTTTGCCATTCCGGTCGAAACCAGCATAGTCACTCAAGGCCAGGTTTCCTCCTTCTACGCCACCACAGCCACACTGGAAGCGCCACAAGAAGCCCATGTGGTCAGCCGTATTGCCGGGCTGATAGAAACTCTGCAAGTCGAGGAAGGTGACAGAGTCAACAAGGGACAGTTGCTGGCGGTGATAGACTCCCGTCGCCAACGCTATGAGCTGGATAAGGCCGAAGCCGAGGTGCAAATCATCGAGCAGGAGCTCAACCGGCTGAAGAAAATGAATAACCGTGAGTTTGTCAGTGCCGATGCCATGGCCAAACTGGAATTCAACCTGCAAGCGGCCAAGGCGCGTCGGGACTTGGCCAAACTGCAGGTGGAAGAAAGCCAAATCCGCTCTCCCATAGATGGCGTGGTCGCCAAACGTTTTGTCAAACAGGGCAATATGGCCAAAGAGTTTGAAGAGCTGTTCTATCTGGTCAATCAGGATGAGCTCTACGGCATAGTCAATCTGCCGGAGCAGCAACTGAGCAGTTTGCGCATAGGTCAGGAAGCCGAAGTTATCAGTTCCCGCCAGCAGCAAGTAGCGGCCAAGGTACTCAGAATAAGCCCTGTGGTGGAAGCCACCAGCGGCACTTTCAAGGTAACCCTTTCGATCCCCAATCAGGATGCCAGTCTCAAGGCCGGGATGTTTACCCGGGTCGAACTCAGATACGACACCCACGATAATGTGATAGTGGTGCCCTATAACGCCGTCATCAATCAGGATGATCGCAAGGCGCTCTATGTTATCGAAGAGGGCAAGGCGCAGCGCCGCGAGGTCAAACTGGGTTACCGCCAGGATGATAAAGTGGAAATCACCGAGGGCATAAGTCCGGGTGAGCAGGTGGTGGTTCGCGGTCAACACAATCTCAAGGATCAATCATTGGTGGAAGTGATAGCTCCGCTGGATCTGGCCAAGGCCAACTAACTGTCACAAGGACCACCTCTTATGTCTATTATTACCACTTCGGTCAAGCGTCCGGTGACCGTCTGGATGTTTATGCTGGCCGTTATCCTGTTCGGCATGGTGGGTTTCTCCCGTCTGGCGGTAAAGCTGTTGCCTGACTTGAGCTACCCCACACTCACCATACGCACCCTCTACGAGGGCGCTGCACCCGTGGAGGTGGAGCAGCTTATCTCCAAACCTATCGAAGAAGCGGTCGGCATTGTTAAAGGCTTGAGACAGATAAGTTCGATTTCCCGTTCCGGTATGTCCGATGTGGTGCTCGAATTTGAATGGGGCACAGAGATGGATATGGCCAGTCTCGATGTGCGGGAAAAACTCGATACCATAGAATTGCCGCTGGATGTGAAAAAGCCTTTGTTGCTGCGCTTTAATCCCAATCTCGATCCCATCATGCGCCTGGCACTGCCGGCCCCCAAGGCCACAGAAGCCGAGCTCAAGCGCCTGCGGACTTATGCCGAAGAGGAGCTTAAGCGGGATCTCGAGTCACTTTCCGGAGTCGCTGCCGTGCGCCTTTCCGGCGGGCTGGAGCAGGAAGTGCATATTCTGCTCAATCAACAGAAACTGGCGCAGCTGGATCTCAGCAGCGAAGCCATTCGTAACCGTATCAGTGAAGAAAACGTCAACCTTTCTGCCGGTAAGGTGATCCAGGGCGACCGCGAATATCTGGTGCGCACTGTTAACCAGTTTCACTCCCTCGATGAGCTGGCCAATGTGATTGTCTATCAAAAGGGCAATACCCTGGTACGTCTTGGCGAAATAGCAGAGGTCACAGATGCCTTTAAAGAGCGCAGCGATATTACCCGCATCGGCGGCAAGGAGTCCATTGAGCTCGCCATCTATAAGGAGGGCGATGCCAATACGGTAGCCGTAGCCAATAAGCTTAAGAGCCAGTTGCAACAGATGCGCTCTGAGGCCAAAGACAGCGCCACGCCAGTGCCTGAAATAATTTACGATCAGTCGGAGTTTATCGAAAGCGCCGTCAGCGAAGTGACCTCATCAGCCCTTATCGGCAGTCTGCTCGCGATGCTGGTCATCTACCTGTTCCTTCGAGACATCATCCCTACCCTGATCATCTCCATCTCTATCCCTTTTTCTGTGATAGCCACCTTTAACATGATGTATTTTGCCGATATCAGTCTTAACATCATGTCGCTCGGCGGTATCGCGCTGGCGGTGGGGTTGTTGGTGGATAACGCCATCGTGGTGCTGGAAAACATCGACAGGTGCAAGGCCCAAGGGATGGATCGCCGTCAGGCCGCCATCACAGGAACCAAAGAGGTGGCCGGGGCGATTTTTGCCTCCACCCTGACCACGCTGGCGGTATTTGTGCCCTTGGTATTTGTCGACGGCATTGCCGGAGCCCTGTTTGCCGATCAGGCCCTGACCGTTACTTTCGCCCTGCTGGCCTCTTTGCTGGTTGCCCTCACCTCAATTCCTATGCTGGCTTCCCGCGAAGGCTTCACTATGTTGCCGGAACTGGTCAAGCGTGACAAACCGCAGCCTCCGGCGGGTAAGCTTGGCAAACTCAAGCATTACAGCGCCACTGTGTTTACCTTCCCTTTCCTGTTGCTGCTCAGCTATCTGCCAAGATTGCTGCTGACGCTGGTGTTAATCGTCACCCGGCTGCTGGTGTGGCTGGTATCCCTGGTGATGAAGCCGCTGTCCAGACTGTTTAACCTTTGCTACGGCTGGCTGGCCGATGGCTATCGGCCGCTGCTGAACCTGGCGCTCAAGTTCCGTGGCATCACTCTGGCGCTGGCCATTGCGGTCACCGCCATCTCTGGCGTCTTGATGAGCCGCCTGGGAATGGAGCTGATCCCACCGATGAATCAAGGCGAATTCTATGTGGAAATCCTGCTGCCTCCCGGCAGTGAGGTGAGCCAAACCGATGCCGTATTGCAGCGTCTGGCACTGGCTATCAAGGACAGAGAGGACGTGAAACACGCCTACAGCCAGGCCGGCAGCGGTGGTCTCATGACTTCGGATACCCGGCGTGGCGGCGAAAACTGGGGGCGGCTGCAGGTGGTGCTGGCCGATCACCGCGCGTTTGACCAAGTTGCCGCCAAGCTGCGCAGCACGTTGCGCACTATTCCCGAGCTGGAAGCGCAGATCCAATATCCCGAGCTGTTCAGCTTCAAGACTCCGCTGGAGATAGAGTTGTCCGGCTATGAACTGGAACAGTTGAAAACCTCGGCCGCTTCATTGGTTAAGGCGCTGGAGGGCGATCCCCGCTTTGTCGATGTCAGCAGCAGCCTGCGTGACGGTCAGCCGGAGCTGAGTATCCGTTTTGATCACGCCAGAATGGCCGCCCTTGGCCTGGATGCACCAACCGTGGCCACCAGCATAGCCCAGCGGGTTGGCGGTACCGTAGCCAGCAAATACACTCTGAGGGAGCGCAAGATAGATATTCTGGTGCGCAGCGAGTTGGATGAACGCAATCAGATAAGCGATATCGATGCCATGCTGATCAACCCATCCAGCCCACAGCCCATCCCCTTGAGCGCCGTGGCCGATGTCTCGCTGACTCTGGGACCTTCGGCAATCAATCGCATCAGCCAGCAGCGGGTAGCCATAGTGTCGGCCAATCTGGCCTATGGCGATCTCAATCAGGCTGTGGCCAGTGCCAAGCACATTCTCAGCCAACTGACACTACCCGCCTCGGTGCAGAGCCGATTCGGCGGTCAGAATGAAGAGATGGAGCATTCTTTCCAATCGCTGAAGATAGCGCTGATCTTGGCGGTATTCCTGGTTTATCTGGTGATGGCCAGTCAGTTTGAGTCATTGCTGCATCCCTTGCTTATCCTGATGGCTGTACCTATGGCACTGAGCGGCAGTATCTACGGCCTGGCGATAACCGGCACCCAGCTGTCTGTCATCGTCTTTATCGGCCTTATCATGCTGGCCGGGATAGTGGTCAATAACGCCATAGTATTGGTGGACAGGATCAATCAGCTCAGGCAAAGCGGCAAACCACGTCTCGACGCCATCAAGCAAGCGGCAGCATCGCGTTTAAGACCCATACTGATGACCACACTGACCACCAATCTGGGGCTGCTGCCCATGGCAATAGGCTTAGGAGACGGCAGCGAAGTGCGCGCGCCGATGGCGATCACTGTCATTTTCGGCCTCAGCCTGTCGACTCTGCTGACTCTGGTGGTTATTCCTGTGCTCTATGCCCTGTTCGACCGCAAACAGTACGCCGAGCCGGCCACCATGGGAGAAGGCGCATGAACCTGACCAAACTGGCGCTCAAGCGCCCGGTGACCACCAGCATGTTCTTTGTGGCCATTCTGCTCTTTGGTCTGGCCGCCAGCCGCTTGCTGCCGCTGGAGATGTTCCCCGGGATAGAGATACCGCGGATCTTTATCCAGGTGCCTTACAAAGGCTCCTCTCCTGCGGAAGTGGAACGCGACATCACCAATGTACTGGAAGAGTCGCTCGCCACCATGGGCGGACTCGATGAGCTGCGCTCACGTTCCAGCCAGGATGGCAGCGAGATAGAAGTGAGAATGAAGTGGGGTGAAAACGTCGCCGCCCGCAGCCTGGAAGCGCGGGAAAAGGTGGATGCGGTGCGCCATCTGCTGCCAACCGATGTGGAGCGGGTGTTTATCATGCAGTTCTCCACTGCCGACATGCCTATGCTGAATATCAGGATCTCCAGTGAGCGGGAACTCTCCGGCGCCTTCGATCTGCTGGAGAAACAGCTCAAACGGCCACTGGAGCGGGTGGAAGGCGTCTCCAAGGTCACCCTCTATGGCGTGGAGCAAAAACAGATAGAGATACGTCTCGATGCCCAGCGCCTGGCCGCCAGTGGCATGAGTGTTCCCGCCATTCACAAGCGTCTGGCGGCAGAAAACTTTGTGATAAGCGGCGGCAACCTGAGGGATAACGGCCGGGTCTATCAGGTGTCTCCCAAGGGCGAGTTCCGTAATCTCGAAGAGATCAAGGCGCTGGTATTGCTGCCGGGTTTGACCCTGGGCGATATCAGCGAAGTCAATTTCGCCCTGCCTGAAGCCACCGAGGGCCGCCATCTGGATAAGAAATATGCCGTCGGCCTGGATGTGTTCAAGGAATCCGGCGCCAATCTGGTGGAGGTTTCGACCAGGGTGCTTAAAGTGATTGAGGCCGCCAGAGAGGACAAGCAATTTCAGGGGATCAAGCTGTTTATCATGGAAGATCAGGCCCATGGAGTGAAATCGTCGCTCAAGGACTTGTTGATGTCCGGCCTGCTGGGCGCCCTGCTCTCCTTTGCCGTGCTGTACCTGTTCCTGCGCAACCTGCGCATGACCCTGGTGGTGGTTTCCTCCGTGCCCATCTCCATCTGCATGACATTGGCCGGCATGTACTTTCTCGGCTACAGCCTCAATATTCTCTCTATGATGGGGCTGCTGCTGGCGATAGGTATGCTGATTGATAATGCCGTGGTGGTCACAGAGAGTGTGTTGCAGGAGCAGCAACATGGCGCTAACGATAACAATACAGATGACAGCCCCAACAACACTGGCGATCGAGCAATCCTCAACGGGGTCGACAAGGTGGCGCTGGCGGTGCTGGCCGGTACCCTGACCACGGCGATAGTGTTCCTGCCGAATATTTTCGGGGTCAAAGTGGAGCTGACCATCTTCCTCGAACACGTTGCCATCGCCATCTGCATTTCGCTGGCGGCCTCGCTGTTGGTGGCCAAGACGCTGATCCCCTTGATGCTGTCAAAACTGCAACTCAGGTTTGAGCGGGTCGAGAAAGAATCGCGGCTGCAGAAGTCTTACCACACCAGTCTCAACTGGATACTGCAGCACCCGAAAATCGCTACTTGCCTGGCACTGCTGATGTTGCTGTCAACCGCCCTGCCGCTGTCGTTGGTGAAACAGGACAGTCAGGACAGCCAAAGCAAGGAGCGCTTCTACATCAACTACCAGTTGCAAGGACGTCACAGCCTGGCGGTCACCGAGGCCATGGTCAGCCAGATGGAAGACTACCTCTATGCCCATAAGGATGAGTTCCACATAGATGCCGTCTACAGCTATTACTCTCCCGAGGATGCCTCTTCCACCATACTGCTAAAGCCGGATCTGGAGGAGGATGTCGCCGAGCTGAAAAAGCGGATCCGCGAAGGATTTCCCAAGTTCTCCATTGCCAAGCCTCAGTTTGGCTGGGGCAGCGATGAGTCCGGCGTCAGAGTAACACTGACCGGGCGCTCCACCTCAGAGCTTGTTCGCCTCAGTGAACAGGTGATCCCTTTGCTCTCCAACATAGAGGGCCTGCATGATGTGCGCTCTGAGCTCAACGGCGCCCAGCAGGAGGTGATAGTACAGATAGACAGAGAGCTGGCCGCCCGCCTGGGGCTGAGCATCAAGGATATTGCCGGCAGTATCTCCCTGGCACTTCGGGGCGCAGCACTGCGTTCATTTCGCCACGATCCCAGTGGTGAGCTCAGAATCGAACTGGCCTTTGAACGCGACTGGCGTCAGTCGCTGGAGCGGCTAAAACAATTGCCCATAGTGCGACAGGACAACAAGGTCTATTCGCTGGAGAGTCTGGCCAAGGTGGAAATTGTCCCCAGATTCGATGTCATTCGTCACTATGATCGCCAGACGGCACTTTCCATAGGCGCTAACCTTGAAGATCTCAGCATGGAAGAGGCGCAGAAACAGATCATGGCGGCGCTCAAGCATGTCAACTTCCCCCATGGTTATGACTACTCACTCAGAGGCGGCTTTCAACGTCAGGACGAGGAAGAGTCTGTCATGCTGATCAACATGGTGTTGGCGATTGCCATGATCTATATAGTGATGGCGGCTTTGTTTGAGTCGCTGCTGCTGCCGAGCGCCATCATTACCAGCATACTCTTCTCCATCACAGGGGTATTCTGGGCCCTGTGGCTGAGCGGCACGCCTATGTCCGTGATGGCCATGATAGGCATACTGATCCTGATGGGGATAGTGGTCAACAACGGCATAGTGCTGGTGGATCAAATCAATCAGATGACGCCGCCACTGGAGCAGTTGTCTGAGGTCATCGCCTCTGTCTGTGTCACCCGTTTGCGGCCGGTATTGATGACGGTTGGGACCACAGTGCTGGGCCTGCTTCCGCTGGCGCTGGGAGACACTCAGATAGGCGGCGGTGGCCCGCCATACTCACCTATGGCGATTGCCATCATAGGTGGCTTGAGTTTCTCCACCCTGACCAGTCTCTATTTGGTGCCCCTGTGTTACCAGGCCTTCTTCCGCCTGCGTCATAATGCGGCCATCAGGCTCGGGCAATCGCTCAAACTCAGTCAGCGCCTGCTGCCCTGGACCTGAGCCGAAAAGCGCCGCTGAACAGATAAAAAAGCTGCATTGCAGCTTTTTTATTGCCCGGACATCAATAGCGAACTAGCTTTATCCCAGCACTCAACTATTTGGAGTTCCCATGCCAGGTTTGCTTAAACGCTTTACATCACTCGTGCTGTTTACACTTGTCAGCTTGGCTGCCGCGGCGGAAAACAATTCCTATGCCAAGAATCCCTATGCCGAGGTCAAGATAACCACTCATGAACTGCTGCCAGGTCGCTATATGTTGACCGGCGCCGGCGGCAACATAGGTGTCAGTGCCGGGGAGGATGGACTGCTTATTATAGATGACCAGTTTGCGCCGCTGGCAGAGAAGATTTCTGCGGCACTACAAGGTCTCAAGCCGGGCCATCCGGCTTTTGTCATCAATACCCATTTTCACGGCGATCATACCGGGGGCAATCTGTACTTTGGCCAAAACGCCAACATTCTTGCCCACGAGAATGTGCTCAAGCGCTTGAATGAGAAAGCAACCCATAAGAAGGCGCTACCTGTTATCACCTATGACAAGGGACTGAAAATTCACTTCAACAACCAGGTGTTGGAACTTATTCACCTAGGCCCAGGGCATACGGATGGTGACACCCTGGTGCTGTGGCAGGATCGCAAACTGGTGCATATGGGCGATCTCTTCTTTAAAGACAGGTTTCCTTTTATCGATCTCGACCACGGCGGCTCGGTCATCGGCTACAGAGACAATGTCGCGGCCGTGCTTGAACTCATAGATCAGGATACCCTGGTTATTCCAGGTCATGGGGAACTGGCTAATAAGGCCGATCTCCTGAGGTTCAAACATATGCTGGATGACTGCATCAATTGGATGAAAGAGGGCAAGCAGCGCGGCATGACTCTCGAGCAGATGCAGGCCAAGGAACTGCCCCAAGCATGGCGGGAATGGGGCTGGCAATTCATCCCCAAGGAGCGCTGGGTCAAGACCTTATATTCAGGGGTTTCAGACGACCAAAACCCTGCCCGGTAACTTGAGGCTCTTCCCTGAGCTGACTAAACTTAAAGTCTGATACGCCCAGGGATCTGAACGCTCATGAACCAAGAAGTTCCAAGCGATTCTAAAGGGTCCAGAATCAGTCGGCGTAACATATTGGTCCTGGATCCTGTCGATGGCTTGCCTGATATTGCCGCCGAGTTGGCACCCTTTGGCTGGCATTGCTTCAAAGCACAGCGAGCCCATGATGCATTGACCCTACTGGGTCAATACGACATCAGGGTAATTGTTGCCGTCATTGAAACCAGTAGTCACAAATGCCAGGCCAGAGAAATAGCCGAGATCCAAAGAAAACACCCCAAATTGCAATGGTTGGCGGTGACAGATGGCATATTGGACACAAGTTGTAGCTGGCTATTGTCGGCAAACTTTATCGATTACTATCACAAGCCTTTGAGCTGGTGCCGCTTCAATGACTCTCTGGGGCATGCCTGGGGTATGTCACAACTGGCGAGGAACAATCCCACCGTCGCCATTGATGGCGCCCCGCTGACCGCGATTGAAGGCAAGCACCCACTGATCCAAACCTTGCGGCGGGATCTGGAAAAACTGGGACAATCTGACGATACGGTACTTCTCAGCGGTGAAACCGGCTCAGGAAAAGGCCTTTGTGCCAAATGGTTGCATTTTCTGTCCCATCGCCGTCAAGGCCCTTTCGTTACCCTCAACTGCGGCGCCCTGCCCGCAAGTCTGATCCAATCAACGCTGTTTGGCCATGAAAAAGGCGCCTTTACCGGGGCAGACAAGCGCTATATAGGACATTTGGAACAAGCTGATGGTGGCACCCTGTTTCTAGATGAAATCGCCGATCTGCCGCTGGACCTCCAGGTGAATCTGTTGCACTTTCTCGATGACAAACAAATTATGCGGATAGGCGCCTGCCATCCACAGACAGTCAACTGCCGAATGATATTTGCCTCCCATCAGGACCTTGAAAACGCCGTCGATGAAGGTCGATTTCGGGAAGATCTCTATCATCGCCTCAATGTATTGCGGCTACATGTCCCCAGCCTGAGGGAGTACAAAATCGATATCATTCCCATGGCTGAACGTTTTTTGCAAAGCATCCCGGGCAATGCCAGTTCACTGGTATTCAGTAACGAAGCCCTCAATGCCATTCAGAATTACAACTGGCCGGGTAATGTCAGGGAACTGCAAAACCGTATTCGCCGTGCAGCCGTCATGGCCGAAGGCACAGAGATCTCAGCCAAAGCCCTGGGGCTGGATAGAATAAAGGAGCATAACCCTGATATAGACCTGGCCAAACAGAGGGATAACCTGGATGCCGAAGTACTGCTCAAGGCCATTGCCGATAACCGCCACAATATCTCTGCTGCGGCCCGACAACTCAATATTTCCAGAACGACCTTCTATCGCTTGATAAAGAAGTGTCAAATTCAACTCTGATGCTGCCAGGGAGTCAGTGGCAGCCACTAAAGGAGCTCACTATGTTCAATCATCCGCTGATGTTTATCTGGCTTCCACTACTGTTGCTGTCTGGATGTCAGCCACAGCAGCCGTCCTCTTCAGAGCAGGAACTTAAACAATCTATGGCTGAGATCAAACTCCAACTGATCCAAATGGAAAAACAAATCAAGGAGATCCATGAAATAGCTACAGCATCAACAACCCCTAAAGCCAAAGAGTTGCCGCCCTTGGCTGACCTGGATAATCAAGGCAAGCTACCCTCCTTGGGTCAATCTGAAGCACCAATCGTCATAGTGGAGTTTTCAGACTTTCAATGTCCCTATTGCAAACGCTTTTTGGATCTCAGCTTTCCCAAACTCAAGCAGCAATATATAGATACAGGTAAGGTCAGATACCTGGTTCGCAACTTTCCGCTAAGCTTTCACGCCAATGCCGAAAGCGCTGCTATTGCAGCAGCCTGTGCCGGCAAACAAGATAGTTACTGGCCAATGCGAGAACAACTTTTTGCCAATATTACCCGGCTCAATCCTGAACTCTATTTAAGTAGTGCCAAGCAGCAAGATTTACAACTGCCGGACTTTGAAGCCTGCCTTGATGATCCTGCCATTAAGGCGAGTGTCATGGCAGATCTCCAGTACGGTCAGCAATATGGCGTCACCGGCACCCCAAGTTTTATCATAGGTCGAGTAAGTAATAACCAGATGCAGACACCCAAGTTATTGGTAGGAGCTCATCCCTACGAAGCCTTTAGTGCCATTTTGGATAAATTACAGCAGGATAATTAGTCTGACGCCTCATCCCACCGACTCACTTCCCCCCTCAGCGCCAAACAAACTGGCCTGCGCTACACGCAGGCCAGCTACTGAACAAGTGATACAAGCTGAAACATACTCAAGCCTCTGATTCTAAAGCAAGCCATTCACAGTGTTCCAAAGACGAAACACCCAGACTGTTACACCTGGCAGACAAAAACATAGAAAACACCTAAAAATCAAAGTATTAACTATATGGAATGACGTTTGCTTATCAGGGAGGCGTTTGGATATTTGCTGTGCGAATCCGGCCATTCCTTTGGGAAGCCTTAACCGGTGATGTTACTCGATTGCAGCAAGCTCACTAAAATGTGCGGCCACTGTCAGTGGCCAAACAAACTTCGGAGGGATAGCAAGATGAAACTATTCCAGTGTAACTGGCTGATCAGGGCTCTGGGTGTCGTCCTGATTGGCGGCGCCTCGCTTTACGGTGCCTCGAGTTTGACGCCCGTCAACGCCTCCTTCTTCCCGCAACAGTTCGATCAAGCTTGTATGGCCGAACAAGCGGGATTTGCCCTCAATTGTACAGCCAATGATGTCAGGGTAAGTAAGGTGGATAATGTCCGTAACCTGGATGGTACCACGCCGGTAGAGTGCGTACTGGGTGACGATGTAACTTTCCTGGCAGATGTGACCATTACCACTACGGCTAATCAAAGGTATGACTATTCCGTCTATCTGCCGGAAGGCAGTTGGAGCGCTCAGGACTCAGATCCCAATAATGAGTGTTCAATTCTGCTCGGGCGTACCAATGGTCCCGGCGTTGACCTGGAAGAAAACCTCGATGCCTGTGCCGATATCAGTAAAGCTGCAGGTTATGATGCCACTCATGTCTATAGCGGCGAGCAGATCACCCTGTTCTGTCGCGATGATGATAACTCAGGCAAGGCTGAGTTCAATTACTGTGCCGCCTGGCACAACAAAACCGGTGCCGATTGCAGTGAAAACAATCCCGCTGCCCCCGGCACACCATCCAAGTGTCGTTGCGATGCGTTTGATATCGACGTCTTTATCAAACCCAACCCACCTGTGATCAATAAAAAACTCATCACCAGCAATACCCAAAATGAACCCGGAGGCACTTACACTTTTGAGTTGAGTTTCAACAACCCCAATGCCCAAACTTCACTATTCATCACTTCGTTAAGCGATGAAGTGGATATTGGTGCCGATGGTACCTATGACACTTCACTGAACTTGTGGAGTGCAGGCGGACCTGTGGGAGCCAGTGATGGTGTGTACCTAAAATCCTCCAACTGTACTCAACCGGCGAATGGTGGCGAAATTCTGCCAAGTGGGTCTTATAGCTGTCAGTTTACTGTTCATATAGTCGATAGGGACTTGCCGGATCTTGCTCCTAATATCGAGTTGTATGATGACTTGATTAAACTGGCGCTGGAAGACAAAAACGGCGATGACGTCATCGACAGCAACAGCTGCGCTGCGGTTAATGGCATAGACGGTGAACACTGCTCCAATGTGGTCCAGGTACAAGTTGAAAACCTGAACCCCTCCATCACAGTGTTGAAAACTGCAAACCCGGATCAGGTTCCTGAGTCAGGCGGAAACGTGACTTATACCGTCAGGGTCAATAACACTGCCGAAGCCTATGATTCACCACTTGAACTCTTCTATTTGGTAGATGACAAGTTTGGTGATCTCAATGGCAAAGGGAGTTGTAGTACTTATCTCGATATCGCCTACGGTAGTTACTATGAATGTAGCTTCACCGAATTTATCAGTGGCACCGGCGCCGGTTCTCACACTAATACTGTGACTGCCAAGGCCTATGACGATGAGATGATAGAAGCTATGGCTGCCGACTCAGCCACAGTGGTTATCAATGATATTCCTTCCATGATCACCTTGGATAAGAGTGCCGATCCTACTTCTGTACTGGAAACAGGTGATGACCTCTCTATCTTCCGTGATGTGGAGTTTACCTTCCTGTTTGGTGTTAAAGATCAAATCAATGGTCAAAACACAGTTGATACCGTGACCTTCAACACCTTGGATGACTCTGTATTTGGTGATCTTACCGCTAAATGTGAAGTAGACACTGTTGACGGCTTGCCATATGGTCCGGCACCACTCGCTGGTTTAATGCTGGATCCCGGTCACAATGCCAGTTGTACCATCACACTGCAGGTGCAAGGAAACAGGACAGATATACATACCAATCTGGCAACCATATACGGTACAGATGAAGATGGCCAGGCCGTGGATGCCATGGATGATGCCACTGTAACCTTTACCCCAGGGTCACCCGCAGTTGATATGGACTTTGCCGCCAGTATGTTGGTGGTACTGGGTATGCATAATGCCGACGTGAACAATGCCAACCTGACTATGCTCACCGCTGCAGGTGTCGATGTGTTCCCAGGTGCCGATATGCCCGGTTTCAAACTGATTAATTCGGGCGGCACTTTCGAAGGCGTCAACTATGGTTCCTGTGCATTAAACCATCCATTTGGTTACACAGGTTCTGGAACAGAAGACTACTTCTGTGCCTTTACCATAGAATTTAAACCCGGTTTGGAAAACACAGATCCTATCGTCTTCCTGGGTGATGTGATAGTGAAACTGGTTAACAGTAAAGGAGATGAATCTACAGCCGATGTGACCATTCAAGTCGGCACCAATGAGAACTAGCCAGCTCAGGCGTTCTCCAATACAAAAAGCCAAGGGTATTACCCCTTGGCTTTTCCACTCTTGGCTTCAGCCAGTTTGATTGTCATACAAAACCAAAATCAACTAGTGCTTACCCTTTCCCTTATTGCCACCTTGGCTGCTACCGGAATCTGTCGAGCTCAAACTGATGGTCACAATTGCGGTTGCACTCTCTTTACCATCAGAAATGGTATAGCTGAAACTATCTGTGCTCTTGAAACGTTTACCCGGTGTGTAACTTATCTGTCCATTAGCCAACAGCTCGACCGTGCCCAGGCTGCTGCGACCAACTGACGTAACCTGCAAAACATCGTCATCCGCGTCTGTGTCATTGCCAAGCACATTGATACTCACCGCCGACTTACTGGCGATACTGACGCTATCATTCACTGCTTCAGGGGCGGAATTCACTGGAGCAGCAATTGAAAACAAGGCTTCAGTACTTGCCTGGTAACCACTATCAGCATTATCCAAGACTCTGAACGTCAGCCCATAATCACCGGCTTCAGCATTAGCAGCAGAAATCACTGTCACAGAAACCGTTTTGCTCTCTCCCGGAGCCAGGTTCAGCTCCTGACTGTTACTACTCCATCCGGCGGGAACATCGGCCAAAATGCGATAGCTGGACGCCTGGCAACTGCCACTGTTTTTATTGCTGACAGTCAGTTGGTAGCTTTGAGCAGCCCCGGCAGCGACCGCGACATCCGGACCAACGACCGAGACCAATGGCGCCACCAAACTACAAGGTGTTTTCACTACATAGCTGGCCAAGGCCGAGCTCTGGTACTCCGGCGCATCGCTCTGCACAGCTGCCAAACTAAAATTGTATACCCCATCGGAACTCTGTTCACTGGAGGTAATCTGAATACCGACATTGGTACTCTCCCCCGGGGCCAAAATAACGCGACCGCTGTTTGCCTGCCAACCGCTGGGTAAAGCCGCCGTCAGTCGATATTCTGCCGCCTCACAACTCGTGTTGCTGTTGTTGGTCAAAGTCCCCTGATAAGTTACCGTCTCCCCCGGTACAGCAATCACATTGGCCTGCTCCAGTGCCCAGGATGGTGCAGCCAATTCACAAACCGCAGCGACTTCGTCCACCATATATCCAAGCAGTACTTCACTCTGGTAACCACTATCGGCTTGATTGGCGGCAACCACAGAAACTTCATAAAGGCCAGGCGTAACATCTGCAGCCGAACTCAAGCTAAAGCTCACGGGTTGACTTTGACCCGGAGCCAACTCAACACTGCTCCCTTGGAATTGCCAACCTGCAGGTACTGAAGCATTCAGCGCAAACACACTGGCAGCACATTCCAGACTATCTCTGTTGGTCAGTATTGCGTTATAGGTAACCAAGGTTCCCGGCTGAACCCACTGCGGGGTTTGCTGCTCAAGCACCAGCTCAGGCGCAGCTGCCACACAGGCCCTTCCCTGGTAATCAACATAAACTCCAGCACCGTTGGCATCGGCATATTCAGTGGTAAAACTCACGCCGGCATCGCTATCTGTGTAACTGTTGCCGACAACCAGGGCAGCATCGTCGAGGTCAAACAGGCTACTCTGCGGGGTCATGTCCAATAATTGACTGCTCTCGATATCCTGATCGCTACTGTTAAGGTGCACCAGCACGCCTTGAGTCACCGCCTTGCCTGCCATAAAGGCATCAAATCCCAGAGGCTGACGATACTCAAGATAGTACCAAAGCGGCTCACCACTCAAACTGTCTGTGCCACGACGAACTTTCAGGCCGCGAGCCCCCCCTTGCGCATCACTTTCATAGGGAGCCAGCTGAAAACTACCGGCTTCATCGGCGCTGACAATATCGCCCCGCTCTTCGGTCAACCAACCTAAGCGGGCCTTGTTCAACAGATTGAAATGTCCTTCCGACTTACCCATGATGTCCAGCGTATCGCCATAGGTAATGGCAACACAGGAATCACTCAAATAGCCGCTACCACAGTTAAGTTCTTTGGCATGTTTCAAGCCCAGGTTATGCCCAAGCTCATGCCCTATGGTCATCAAATTCAGTTCACCGTTGATCCAGGCTCTGGAGGGACTACCACCTACCGTCCCCTGACCACGCCAACTGCAACTACTGTTCTTAGGCAGGAGATAAACCAAACGTGAGTACTGACTCAGATCAAAACCTGCATCTTTGGCGGCTTGTTGGGCATAACTGTCCATTCCAAAATAATCACAGTTAGTGTCGATTGGCAAAGTCAGATAGTCGCTAACATCACCACTAAGCCAGGTCTGACCGTATGAGGCTTCCAGGTAATAATCATTGACTCTACCGAACACCATCTGCTTAACTTCCTCGATACTCCAAGGTTGCAGGTTCGGGTTATCCTGGAAGTTAAGCAGCAATACCAAGAGTTTTTGCTCACCCGTGGTGCCACTGAGTACAGCCCCGGTACCCTTGACCAGGTTTTGGCTTTGCGTTTCATCCAAAGCCAAAACCTGTAAATTTTCCGGTTTGGTAAGAACTACAGCCTTGGGCTCTTGTGCCGCATCTTTAAACTGCCAACCTTTTACCCTGACTTGAATGCCGGTTTTCAATGCAGCTTCGGCCTTGGGCAAAAACAGCTCCACTGAGGTTTCGCCACTGGTGAGGAAGTATCTGAGTTTATGACCATCACCTGTCGCCAACTCCTCATAAATAACCTCAAGCTTCCCCTGAAACTCTTGTTCGGATGCAAAAAAAGTTTGTAACTCAGTTGGGCTCTGGGTTCTGAGAGACCCTGGTAATATCAGCCCCAAAGCAGCCTGAGGCTGGCTACGCACCAACTCAAGCATGGCCATTTGTCTGGACTCGGCCAAAGATTGCAACGAGCCAATATCTTTCTTGGCTCTCAGACCTCTGGCGAGAGCTTGGGATTGAGAAATCGCCTGTTGTTTCAGTTGAGTGGCGGGCGTTGCATTAACCCCGGCATGTCTATGGGAGTTCTTTTGTACACCGTTAGGGGACTGAGCCAATACCGGCATGGCAAGCAACAAGCTGCTAAGCAGCAGAAGAACTGAACGGGTCATATCTGTCTCTCAGGCAATACAAAGCCCTGCAAACCTAAAAAGGTTCTTGCAGACTTTGCATATGGTTTACAGGGAAGCCAAGTAACTCTTTAGATTTCCTTTCCGCCGTGAATGAGGACTTGCTTCGAACTTAGCCCAGGATTTCTTCGAATCCTTAGGAGGACGACATTCTATAAAACCAGCCTATATTTTGTACACCCCTCAAAACCCTTGAATTTAGCGGCTTTGGGGAGTTTTCCTTGTAAAACAGACCTTAATAAAGATTAAAAAATAAACTGGTTTGACCAGATTATTTTTTGACATTATTCATGATGTTAATGAAAAGTAAACTTGAATAAGTGTTTTTTTCTGCCATTACAGTTCGTTATTAGATAAGGTCAAATTTACATCCAATAACATTTTTTTGACACCCTGCTTTCAACTTCAAACAGGACATGTCCCGAGTGAAACTAATCAGGCAGAAATTTAGAGGGGAATATTACGAAAATGCCACAACACCCAATAGATGGGCTTAAGGTCGCGGCCGCCGATATCACGAAAAGGCCGCAGCAACAGATATAACCACTGCCAACTGACCAGGAAACTTTTGGCCTCACGCCAGATAGCTTCACCGCCGGCCAGGCGATAACTGGCTATCGCCTGGGTTATCGCTTCATTGGCAGGCCCCATGTAGCGGTATAAGCTGTGAATGTACACCAGCAGATCCCTTATCTGCTGCATCAGCATATCTTGACCCTTTTGATTGGCCTCAAAATCGATAAAGGTCACCTGTCCTTGCTGCCAACTGATATCCCTGAGCGCCGGACGGCCATGGGCCAGCCCCATGCTGTGTAAACCAGCCAGCGCTGCTGCGCTGTCATTGAGGATCTGTTGCATGCCCGGTTTATCTTGCGATTTGAGTATCAACCATTCTCTGACTGTTACTCCAACATCCTCCACCACAAAGTAGCCCTTGTCGGCCTGAACAATACGCGGCACCGGGGCTGAACGGCTGGCCAGGTGCTCCAGAGTCTGTTTCTCTTTCTCAAGCGCCAGTTGGGGATTGGGTTTCAACACCCGCATGGCTCCCTGCAGTGTCTCGGCTTGTTTAAGCCAATACTTTTTACCCTCATATTCAAACGAGCAAATACGTTCCCCGGGATGAGCTTCCAGCACCCGCAGAACATATTGATTGAATTTGGGTTGAGTCATCTACAAGGTTTCCTTCAAAGAGTTTGTTGTAAGTCACAGAAATTACTTATTAGTATCTTAGGGAGTGGCGTTCGAAGCAAACCAACTCAGGATAAACTCTTGTTATTTAACGAATCCCAAGTGAAATTCGCCACAAATGGTTAATAATGAAAACAGCAAAACAATAGAGTTAACAAGCTGCGAACAAATCAACTACTACTAATGAGGGGGGCTAGCGGATAGGCTTTTAGCAGGCTCCGATCAGCAAGACTGATCGGAGTTTAAGAGCGGGAACTATTACTGTTTTTCTTGCCAAGGTTCGGCCTTATCAGCCAACAACACTGGGATCCCGTCATTGATCGGATAAGCCAGCCTATCTGCCTTACAGATAAGCAGCTGTGCCTGTTTGTCATATTCCAGTCTGCCTTTACATACCGGGCAGGCTACGATTTCCAATAGTTTCTTATCAAACGCCATCAGACTGTCCTTTTTGGTTTGCCTTTTGTTTGTTTGCCATTGCCTCCCGTACTCGAGTCAGCAATTGGGCATCGAATTGGGGTGATAGCTTGGCATTGACGGCCAGATACCACCAGTGTTGTTTTGCAAATTCGCGACACTTGATCGCATCTTTTTCTGTCATCAGCACAGGCAGCTCATCACCAAGCGGTGCCAAAGCCTCTGGGCTGTAGGCTTGATGATCGGCAAAAACTTCTTGAGCTTCGAGCTTAAACCCCATCAGAGAGAGGGTTTCAAAAAAACGCTCCGGATTACCGATACCTGCCATGGCTTTGACCGCCATAGGCGCTGTAGGAGCCTGAGCCTGGTTTTCCCCAGCAACACTCAGCACAGCGCCGGGAATGAGCTGCATACCAAACTCTCTGACGGTATCACAGGCTTCGCCGTTGTGGATTACAAAATCAGCCTTTTCCAAACGCCAGGCTCCCTCTCTCAAAGGGCCCGCCGGCAGTAACATACCGTTGCCCAAGCGGCGCCTGGCATCAACAACCACCACTTCGATATCCCGCGCCAAGCGATAGTGCTGCAAACCGTCATCACTGATAATAATATCCACAGTGTTGGAAGTAAGCAGTAACTCGGCGGTGGCGATACGATCCACTCCCACGGCCATGGGCACTTGAGTACGGGCCACTATCATCGCCGGCTCATCACCAAAATCGCTTGGATTGGCCCCGGGAGGCACCAGCCTAGGTTCAGTTTGACCACTGCCATAACCACGGCTTATTACTCCGGGCCGATAGCCATAGTGCCTGAGCAGCTCAATCAAATAGATGACGGTTGGCGTCTTACCGCTGCCGCCAACGGTAATATTACCGACTATGATCACAGGTACAGGCAGAGTTTGCGAGGCCTTGAGGCCAAGTTTAAACCCCAGGCGTCTCAGGCCACTGAGCAAAGCAAACAGCCAGGAAAGCGGCCAAAGTAGCCACCTTGCCCAATGCTTGTGATACCAGATACGGTTAAGCAGAGCTTCCACTTAACCTCCGAATTGCATCTGGTACAGCTTGGCGTACGTCCCATCCTTTTCCAGCAGACTCTGGTGAGTGCCACGCTCGAGGATCTTGCCCTGATCGACCACTAATATCTGATCGGCACTTTCAATGGTCGACAGTCTGTGGGCAATCACAATCGAGGTGCGATTGCGGCGCAGGTTATCCAGCCCCTTCTGAATCGCCTTCTCGGATTCGGTATCCAGTGCCGAGGTTGCCTCATCAAGGATCAACACAGGGGCGTCTCTGAGGATGGCTCTGGCAATGGCGATCCGCTGGCGCTGACCACCAGACAGCATCACGCCGTTCTCACCTATCTCGGTATCCAGTCCTTGGGGCAAGGCTTCGATAAACTCCATCGCATAGGCTAATCTGGCGGCGTTTTCTATCTGTTCGCGGGTCGCCTCGCCTGGGTAGGCATAAGCGATATTGTTGGCTATGGTGTCGTTGAACAGGGTGACCTGCTGCGACACCAACGCAACCTGGCTACGCAAACACTTGAGTGAATAGTCGTAAATGCTGACATCATCCAGGGTGATCTCCCCCTGCTTGAGCCCGGTGTAGAAACGGGTTACCAGACTGGCGATGGTCGACTTACCCGAGCCTGAGCGGCCCACCAGCGCCAGTGTCTGCCCCTGACGCACTTCAAAGTCGATATTCTCAAGCGCCAGACGTTCCTGTCCCGGATAACCAAAGCTGACATTATCGAAACGCAGATTGCCTTCAACCCGCTCTACTGTGTGAGTGCCGCTATCGGATTCCCCGGGAGTATCCAGCAGCTCAAACACTGTGGTACAGGCGGCGATACCACGTTGAAACTCGGCGTTGACCCGGGTCAGGTTCTTGATGGGCTGTAACATGGCCAGCATAGCGCCCAGGATAGTGGCAAAGGTACCCGCCGTCAGTTCATCCTTCAGGCTGTCAAAACTGGCAGCATAGAGCACAAAGGCCAATGCAAAGGAGCCGATGATCATGATAAGCGGCTGGCTGATGGCCTGGGCCGCAGCCAATTTCATATTCTGATAACGGTTGTGATCGTTGACCTTGGCAAAGCGATCGGCCTCTGTCTTCTGACCACCAAAAGACAATACGTTCTTGTGGCCCTTGATCATCTGCTCGGTCACAGCAGTCACTGACCCCATGGCGCCCTGGATCTGCCGCGATACTTTACGGAAGCGGCGGCTGACAACGGCAATCACCACCCCGATGAAAGGACCAATGATCAGAATACACAGCGACAGTTTCCAGGAGTAATAGAACATCAATCCCAGCATGCCTATGACAGTAACGCTATCTCTCACCAAGGTGATCAGCGCACTGCCGGAGGCTCTGGCGATTTGCTCTGTGTCAAAGGTCACTTTGGAGATCAAGGAACCTGTGTTTTCCCTATCCATATAGCTGACCGGCAGCGACAGTATGTGTTCAAACACCTGCTGACGCATGTCCTGAATAAGCTTGGCGCTGATATAAGAGATGCCATAGGTAGAGACAAAGTTGGCCACCCCCCGAAGACTGAACAGCCCCACCACCACAAAGGGAGCCATGGTCAACACATCCGAGCTGGCATTAAACCCCTTGGAGGTACCCAGCTCGACGCCGGCAACGACCGAATTATTGGCAAACCCTTCATCGATAAAAGGTTTCACAAAAGCGATAAAAGTAGCGTCCACAACCCCATAGGTGATCAACGCCAGAATCGAGATGACAAATACCCCTTTGAGGGGCTTGAGGTAGGTCAGCAAACGTCTGAAAACTGTCCAGACTTCACGTTGTTGAGATGTGCTCATCAGCGAAACTATATTTATGACAAAGTCGCCATTCTACTCTGGATTCCCTGCCATACCAAACCCAAACAAGCGGTTATACCAAAATGGCGCCAGATCCTCGCGGTAACTGTGCACTGTGTAACCCTGGCCATCAAAGTGGAGACTCACCTGCCCCAGCTCCCCGGAAATCAAGGCTTGGGCGCCGATGGCCCGATACCTCAAGCGTATCTCCTCCTTGGGAAATCCCCAGCGATTGCCATGCCCGGCAGCAAACAACACCCACTCGGGGGCTATTTCGCCGATAAACTCCGGGTGAGATGAAGTACGGCTGCCATGATGGGGCGCCAGTAAAATATCACTCTCAAGTGAGCCTTTTCCATGCAATAAGGCGACCTCACCGGCCAATTCTATATCCCCCGGCAACAGCACCCTATGATGACCATCGAAGAGTTGCAGTACGCAGGAGCCGTTGTTGCCTGGCTCAGGCACTTTGGGGCCAAGAAAGTTAAGCTCTATCCCTTGCCAATCAAGCATCCCCGGACGGCAGCCCCTGTGCCAACGCTTTGAATGACGGCTCTGTAGCTCAGAAACATCGGTTATCAACCCTGCCTTGTCAAAGGCCTGCATCAGCACTTGAGTGCCACCGGCGTGGTCATTATCCCCATGGCTGATAATCAGGTAATCGAGTTTGGTCACACCTTTGGCACCAAGGAAAGGCACTATCACCCGCTCTGCGTAGCTGAAACGCTCGCCAAAGGCCGCACCTGTATCATAAAGCAAGGCATGTGGCCCCTTTTGTACCACCACAGCCAGCCCCTGGCCTACATCCAACATATGCATTTGCCAGCGCTTGGGTTTGAGCAGGCCAAGCCATAGCCCGAGCTGCAGTACAAAGGGTATTATCAGCAGCATCGCCACTCCCCGCCCCTTGGGCAACATACGCCAGCAAAGCCATGCCGGAAACAACAACAGCGCCGCGGCGCTGAGAGCCTGCGGCAACATGAGCCAGCCGCCGGGAAGCTGACTATTGAACTGCCATAATTTTTGTACCGGCCAGAGACTGAAAGACGCCAATTGCCAAGGCATGAGTGCCACTGCATCCATGCCGAGAGCTGAAAATATCGACCACAGCAGCAGTGCCAGCAGCGCCAGGGGGATCACCAGTAAACTGAACCAAGGCACCAGCAGCAAATTGAGCCACAAACTGTGAACCGTCACGGCGCCAAAGAGTACCGCCTGCAGTAGCGACAGCCCCAGACAAAGGCGCCACTGTATCGCCCAGAATGCCAGGGCCCAGCGCTTGAGCTTTGCTGGCCAGTGGGTCAGTACTTGCTCCTGATCCAGAGCCTTAGGATTATGAACTTGGTGATTAAGGCTCAACAGAATTAACGCCAGCGCCGAAAATGACAGCCAAAAGCCGCCACTGAGACTGGCCAAGGGATCAATCAAGAGCACACAGGCCAGTGCCCACAGCAGCCGCTCCCAGGCCGAGGCATAGCGCATCATTAAAGTCGATAACACCAACAAGCACAGCATCAACAAGGCTCTTTGGGTGGCAATGGCAAAACCTGCCAGATAGGCATAAAAGAGTGCCATCAGCAATGCCGCCAAAGATGCCAGTACCAAATTGCGCCGCCCATAGACGGGTGCCCAACGCTTGAGCGCTCCAAAACTCAGCAGATAACACCAGAAAGCGACCACCGAAAGATGCAACCCCGAAATCGCCACCAAGTGGGCATTGCCGGATTGGCGTAACTCTTGCCAGCGCGCCTCGGAAAAGAGTGACCGCTCACCCAAGGTCAGCGCCAGCAGCAAATCGCCGCCCTCGATTTCGGCCAATACTGGAGTTAACTCTGTGACCAAACGTGCCCGAAGCCCACTTGATGGCAACAGCCGCTCACCTGATATCACCTGGCCTCTGGCGGTTATCCGCTCACCAAGCAGATAGCGCTGACGATTGAAGCCGCCCTGATTGAGCACGGCGGCAAAGGATCTGGGTTTGACTTCAAACTGCCACACCTCACCCAATTGCGGCGACGGCAATGCATCCCCCTGCCAGCTCAAACGCCACATCGAGGCCAGGGGTGCCGACAGGGTTGCAGAATTATCATCAATTGGCCGAATATCCATGCGGATCCAGTCGCCGTTTGCAGAAACTAGTGATATGATTTCGCCCCGCAGTGTCTGAGTAACAGATGTTTCAGAGCTGGAGGATGAGTCAGTAAGGCTTTTAATATCAATGACTAACTGACAGTAAACACTGACCCACAGCACGCCGCCCAAAGCACCATAGAGCAAAGCACTTCCCTTGGGGATCCAGCTCCCGCTCCAGACTCTGAGGCACAAAACCAGCAGCACTGCAATAATTGGCAATGAGAATAAGGGCGGTATCCAGGGCCAAAGCATGGCCGAAAGTACGGCGATGCCAAAGCCCGATAAGCATTGATTCATCATTGAGTAATTTAAGACAGCAATCTGAGCCTATGCCAAAAAAGATCATTCAGAGATTCATGCCCGATCCGGAGAAACTGAGGAATCATAAACACCTCAAGATCTTCGGCAGCCTGCTGAACAAACCCAATCTTTGGGCACTGAATCGCCGCTCTGCCCCCGGCGCCTTCGCCATAGGCCTGTTTGTTGCCTGGATGCCAATGCCGTTTCAAATGGTGTTGGCGGCGGCGCTGGCGATCTACTTTCATGTCAACCTGCCGGTGTCAGTCGCTCTGGTTTGGATTACTAACCCAGTAACCATGCCGGCCATGTTTTATCTGGCTTATTTGATAGGTGCCAAGCTGCTCAATCACCCGCCGCAGCAGTTTGTCTTCGAAGCCAGTTGGGCCTGGATAGAATCCTCCATCAGCACCATAGGCCCACCTTTCCTGTTCGGTTGTTTGGTGTTGGGTGTGGTCAGTGCCCTGACGGGATATTTTGTGATCAAGAGTGCCTGGCAGTACTCCATCTATCTGCAGTGGCAAAAACGACGTAAATAACTGCTGCTGGCAGTAACGTCACTGGAGCGGCACAATTCAGGGATACTTCAGGAGTACTTCAGGGATACATAGTCTTAGCGCTGACCAAATTTGGCAACCCAAAGCGCATTCAACCAACAAATAGCAAGAACCCGGCGATGGCCGGGTTCTTGCTATTTAGGATCTGCCTGTCGCTTATCAACGCCCGGCCAGGGCGGTTGCCGGGGCAATTCGACTGGCCCTGAACGCCGGATACAAGGTAGCCAGCAGACTCATCAGCAGCGCCATAGCCACCACGGCCAACACATCGGTGAGCTCAAGCCTGGATGGCAAGAAATCGATAAAATAGATATCCCCCGAGAGCAACTTATGCCCGGTCAACTGCTCAATCCCCTTGGCGATAGCCGAAAGATTCTTGGCCAGCAATACCCCCAGCAAGGTTCCTATGGCGCAGCCCAGCACACCATTGAGCGCGCCCTGAACAATAAACACCAGCATCACGGCGCCGCGCTTAAGTCCCATGGTCATCAAGATGGCGATTTCCGAAGCCTTGTCACGCACCGCCATCACCAGGGTGGAGACTATGTTGAAACAGGCCACACCTATTACCAATGCCAGCACCAGATACATGACGGCGCGCACCAGCTGAATGTCCTGATAGAGATGCCCCTGGGTGCGGGTCCAGTCATTGAGATACAAAGTCTGGCTCTGGGCATAACCCAGCTCGCGAATCAACCGCGGCGCTTCAAATACCCGCTCAACCTTGATTCTCACCCCGGTCACCTCGTCTGCAAGCCCAAGCAGGCGCTGGGCATAGGCCATGGGCACATAAGCCGTGGTGTATTCAAGCTCGCCGCCGAGACGAAAACTGCCGCTTATCAACAGTGAATGACTGCGGACCTGCGCCAGTTGACCACTACCCTGGCCATGGGGTGATGGCAGATAGAGGGTCAGGCGATCACCCACCTTAAGTCCCAGTTTGTCCAGCATCCCCTGGCCCAGCACGATATGATTGCTGTCGCCCTCAAGGCTCTGCCAGCTTTCCTGTGTCAGATACTGACTCAGGGTCGAAACCCGCGCTTCGGCCTCGGGGTTAACCCCCACCACAGACAAACCGACAAAACCGCCCGGCTTTTGCACCAAGCCCTGCATACGTACCAGAGGAGCGGCGGCGCTGATGCCGTCGATTTGCTCGGCGTCCGACACTATCTGACGCCAGTCATGAATAGGTTCGCGGACCTGGCTCAACTCCCCCTGGGGCACAACCCCGAGCAGGCGCTGCTCCAGTTCGCGCTCAAAGCCATTCATCGCCGATAGCACCAGAATAAGCACGGCAACCCCGAGGGCGATACCTGCGGTGGAAGCAAAAGAGATAAAACTGATAAAACTGCTGCTCTGGCGGGCACGGTAAAAGCGCCAGCCGATGACCAGGGGCAGCAAGGCGGGATGCGCCGTCATTGGCCCGCCTCCGGCGCCGACAAACGACCATCGACCATCTGCAGCTGCCTATCCATCCTGGCCGCCAATTGATGATCATGGGTTACCACCACAAAAGCCGTGCCCAGTTGCGAGGCCAGCTCGCGGATAAGCTCATAGACAGCCTCGCCGCTGTGGGCATCCAGGTTACCCGTAGGTTCATCGGCAAGTACCACCTTGGGGTTGTTTATCAAGGCTCTGGCAATGGCCACCCGCTGACGCTCACCACCGGAAAGTTCCGCCGGGGTGTGATCCAATCTATGTCCCAGCCCCACTCTTTCGAGCAAGGCCCTGGCCTGCGCTCGCACTTCCGCCTTGGGGCGACCGGCAATCAGCCCCGGCATGGCCACATTTTCCAGGGCGTTGAATTCGGGTAACAGATGATGAAACTGGTAGATAAAGCCCATCGCCTGATTGCGCAGCTGTGCCTGGCGGGAGGCCGAGGCCTTATATAAGTCCTCGCCTTCGAGCAACACCTGACCGGCAGAGGGCTTATCCAGGGTGCCAAGAATATGCAGCAAGGTACTCTTGCCCGAGCCCGAACTGCCGACAATCGCCAACTGCTCCCCCGGATACACCTTGAGGTCGACCTGCTCGAGCACCTTGGTGCTGAGCTTGCCTTCCTGATAACTCTTGCTGACGGCTTTGGCTTCAAGGAGCGCGGCTTGTTGCATGGTATTGATTCTCTTATTCATATCTAAGTGCAGTCGCAGGTTCTACCCGGGCGGCCCGAATGGCCGGGTACAAGGTGGCGGCCAGAGTCATCAGCAGAGTGCCGATGGCGATAAGCACCAGTTGCTGTGGTTCCAGCTGCACGGGTAACCTCTGCCCGGCGCCCAATACAGCAATCCCCAGGGTCGACAGCAGCGGATTGATGTTGAGGGTGGCCACTATGCCAACCCCGAGGCCCAGCGCCAGGCCTATCAGAGCGTTGAGGGAGCCCTGGGAGATAAAAATGGTCATGATATCCAGCCTGCCCAGCCCCTGGGTCTTGAGCACTGCGACATCGGCAGTTTTATCCACCACCATCATCACCAGCGCCGAGACAATATTGAAGGCTGCCACTGCGACAATCAGGCTTAACATCAAAGACATCATGTTCTTTTCCATCTTCACCGCGGCGAAGAGATGGCCATAACTGTCACGCCAGTCGCTGACGCTCACCTCAACGCCCTTAGCTTCGAACAAATGTTCAACCTTGGGCGTCAGCGCCGGGGCGCTGAAGGGGTCGCTCAGAAACAGCCTGAGATCCTGAATTTGCTTTGGCGACTGACGCATCAAACGGCGGGCATCTTCATAGTGCAGAAAAGCCACTCCGGCATCGACCTGAGAACCCATCTCAAAAATACCCGCCACTTCAAAAATTCGCTGGCTGGGAACCGGCCCAAGCGGCGAGTACACCACACCATCACCGCTGAGCAGGCGCAGCTTGTCTCCGGTGGCAACATTAAGCCGCCGTGCCAGCTCTGAGCCCAACAACACCCGGTAGCTGCCGCTGCTGAGCGAATCGAAGGCATCCAGATAAGCATGTTTGGCTACAACCGAGAGATTTTTTTCGGCCTCGGGGTAGATGCCATAGAGCTGCACCGCACTGATATTATCGGCCGACTGGGCCATCGCCTGGGTGGTCGCAGAGGGCGCCAGCCCAAGCACGCCGGGCAATTGCTGTAAATCACCTTTAAAGCTTTGCCAGTCATCAAAAGAGTGGTCTGTATGTACTGTCAGTTGTGGAATGGCCCCCAGGATACGGGTCTTGAGCTGGCCTTCCAGGCCGTTCATCACAGAGCTGACAATAATCAATGCTGCCACCCCGAGAAAAATTCCGCTGACGGCGAAGAAGGTAATAAAGGAAGCAAAAGCGTTGGCCTTGCGGGCACGCCAGTAACGATAACCTATGTAAAATGAGAGTCCCGGATTCATGAGAGGGATAGCATGTCCTGTGCGCTGCGCTTGCTAAATCAATGAAGTGGGCACGATAATAGGTGGATTGACCGGGTAAATACAAGAGGCGGGACCTTGTTTCCTGAATCCAATCCATACTTCAGCGTGCCCCACGCCTTCGATGTCTATCTCAGCCTCTGGCCCAAGGACACTCCCTTGCCGACCGAGAGCCAACTGTTGGCGATGCAATCCACCGGCTTGAAACTGATGAGCGAGGTCAAGGCGTTGGAAGCCGGCTGTTTGTTGCAGCTCAGGCAACTCGGCGATGAGGGCCGGGCGATAGTCGACTACCTCAAACTCCAGTCCCGTAAGATAGATCTGGTGTTACAGCACGTATTGGAGCAGGAGAGCCGCGAAGGCCAACACTGCCCCGGAGTGCAATTTGGCGGCAGCGGCGTGCGGGTGCAGTTACCCCAGGCACTGGACACCGGTACATTTTGCAAGCTGACCCTGTTTATTCGCGATGAAATCCTGTCCTTGCAGTGTATCGCCTCGGTGCGGGAATGCCGCGCCGACCCAGGCCATGAAGGCCAGTTTCTGGCCGATCTCGACTATCGGGTGATCCAGGATGCCGATATCGAACTCTTGGTCAAGGCCAGTCTCAGCGTGCAACAAAAGCAGCTCAAAAGGCGTAAGGCCAGTCAGGATCCCAACTGGCATGAGCCATCCTAAATCTCTACAATGGTGCGTAATCCATTCAGAATGAATCTGTTATCACATCTTCAATGAATAAGTTTTCTGTACTGGCGCCTGCGGGTGCCCCAAAGGCCGGCGAGATCCGCCATCTTGGTCTCGGCGAAGGCGTGGAGCGCGCGCTGACCTTGGCCAACCTCGCCCGCCAACATCAAGGTGTCAGCCTGTTGGTAACAGCGGATACGCCAACCGCCCTGACACTGGAAGCCGAACTCAAATACCTTTTGGGTGATACCCTGCCCGTGTGGTTGTTTCCCGATCGGGAGACCCTGCCCTACGACAGCTTTTCGCCGCATCAGGATCTGATCTCCCAGCGGCTGGAAACCCTGTCAAGGTTGCCGAGTGCCAAGCGCGCCCTGGTAATAGTGCCTATCAACACCCTGATGGTGCGACTGCCGCCCAAGTCTTTCCTGTCGGCCAATGTGATGTTGCTGAATAAGGGCGACAACTACAGCCTGCAACAGATGCGCGAGCACTTGGTCAGCGCCGGTTATCATCTGGTCGGCCAGGTTTATGAACATGGCGAATTTGCCATTCGCGGCTCGATTCTGGATATCTTTCCCATGGGCTCAGCCGAGCCGCTGCGAATTGAACTGTTCGATGATGAAGTGGAATCGATTCGCCATTTCGATCCTGAAACCCAACTATCCAAGGAACCCCTGTCGCAGATACGAATGCTGCCGGCCAAGGAGTTCCCCACAGATGAACGGGCCATAGAAGGCTTCCGCCAGCGTTATCGGCGCTATTTTGAAGTATTGGTTAAAGAGCCCGAGTCCATCTATCAGCAGGTGAGCCGCCATTTGATGCCCGCCGGTATCGAAAACTACCTGCCCTTGTTCTTTGATGAAACCGCGACCCTATTCGACTATTTTGCCGGCGATGTGCAACTGCTGACGCTGGGCGACCTGCAGCAGGCCGCCGACACCCACCTGACTCAGGTGCGCAATCGCTATGAAGACAGGCGGGTCGATCCGCTGCGGCCCTTGCTGGCCCCGGCAGACCTATATCTGTTGACCGAGCAGCTGTTTGCCGCCTTCAAGCGCTGGCCAAGACTGCAACTGAGCCAGGTGGATGCCCAAAAACAGCAGCAATTGGCTGCAGTAAGCGCGCTGCCGGATATCTCGGTCAACCATAAGCTGAAGCAGCCCTTGCAGGCATTGGCCGACTATATCGCCTCGGCGGGCAGAGTCCTGCTCAGCGCCGAATCCGAAGGCCGCCGCGAGGCGCTGATGGAGCTGCTGGCCAAGATAGAGTTGCGCCCGGTACTGTTCCCGCATCTCAAGGCGTTTATCGACTCGGATGCACAGCTGGGGTTAATCGTCTCGCCCCTTGCCAAGGGCTGCATACTCAATGAGCCCAAGCTCAGCATTATTTGCGAGACCGAGCTCTTCGGTCAGCGGATCTCCCAGCAGAGGCGGCGGGAAAAACAGCGCCAGATCAGCAGCGATGCCCTGATTAAAAACCTCGCCGAGCTCAAGGTCGGCCAACCCATAGTGCACCTGGAGCACGGGGTCGCCCTCTATCAGGGGCTGGAAACCCTGGATACCGGCGGCGTGGTGGCCGAATACCTCAAGCTGGAATACGCCGGTGGCGACAAACTCTATGTGCCTGTGTCGTCACTCCACCTCATCAGCCGCTACGCCGTGGCGCCGGATGAATCCCCCAACCTCAACAAGTTGGGCAACGAAAGCTGGGCCAAGGCCAAGAAGAAGGCGATTGAGCGCATTCGCGATGTGGCCGCCGAGCTGCTGGATGTTTACGCCCGCCGTCAGGCCCGCCCCGGCGAGGCCTGTGAACTGGATGAGGCCGAATACGCCCTGTTCGCCCAGGGTTTCCCGTTCGAAGAGACTGTGGATCAGGAAACCTCCATCGCCGCCGTTCTCGCCGATATGCAGTCACCGGTGGCTATGGACCGTCTGATCTGTGGTGACGTGGGCTTTGGCAAGACAGAAGTGGCCATGCGCGCCGCCTTTGTTGCCGTCAACGCCGGCAAGCAAGTGGTGGTGTTGGTGCCCACGACTCTGCTGGCTCAGCAGCACTATGAAAACTTCAAGGACAGGTTCGCCGACTGGCCGGTGCAGATTGAAGTCATGTCCCGTTTTCGCACCGCCAAAGAGCAGCAACAGGTGATTGCCGACCTGGCAAACGGCAAGGTGGATATTGTTATCGGCACCCATAAGCTGCTCAACAGCGAGGTAAAATTTGACGCCCTCGGCCTGCTTATCATAGATGAGGAGCACAGGTTCGGGGTACGGCAGAAAGAGAAGATCAAGGCGCTCAGGGCCAATGTGGACATTCTCACCCTGACGGCGACCCCAATTCCCCGCACCCTGAATATGGCCATGTCCGGCATGCGGGATCTGTCGATTATCGCCACCCCGCCGGCCAAACGCCTGGCAGTGAAAACTTTTGTGCGCGAATACGACAAGGCCAGTGTCCGTGAGGCCATAGAGCGGGAGATCCTCCGTGGCGGCCAGGTCTATTACCTGCACAACAATGTGGAGAGCATAGAGAAACGCGCCGAGGAGCTACGCGAGCTGTTGCCCGATGCCAGAGTGGTAGTGGCCCACGGCCAGATGCGCGAGCGCGAGCTGGAGCGGGTAATGTCAGATTTTTACCACAGACGCTACAACGTGTTGGTGTGCACCACCATTATTGAAACCGGTATTGATGTACCGAGCGCCAACACCATCATCATAGAGCGGGCCGACACCTTCGGATTGGCGCAGCTGCATCAGCTCAGGGGCCGGGTTGGCCGCTCCCATCACCAGGCCTATGCCTATCTGATGACCCCGCATCCGAAACGCATGACCTCAGATGCCCGCAAGCGTTTGGAAGCGATTGACGCTCTGGAAGATCTTGGCGCCGGCTTTATGCTGGCGACTCAGGATCTGGAGATCCGCGGCGCCGGAGAATTGCTGGGGGATGAGCAGAGCGGCCATATCTCCAAGATAGGCTTCAGCCTCTATATGGAGATGCTGGAGTCGGCGGTCAAGGCGCTGAAACAGGGTAAGGAACCATCCCTGGCGCAGATGCTCAACCAGCAGTGCGAAATCGAGCTGAGGATCCCGGCGCTGTTGCCGGAAGACTATGTGGGCGATGTCAATATTCGCCTATCGCTCTACAAACGGATAGCCAACTGCACTACGGAAGCGGCACTGGATGAGCTCAAGGTGGAACTGATTGACCGTTTCGGTTTGTTGCCTGAAGCCACCCGTAACCTGATGCAACTGACACTGTACAAGCATCAGGCCACTGCGCTCGGGCTGAAGAAACTCGATTTTCACGCCCGCGGCGGCAGTGTCGAGTTCGGTGACGATCATATTATCGATCCCGGCTTTATCATCGGCCTGTTGCAATCCCAGCCACAAATCTATCGAATGGATGGACCGAATAAGTTAAAGTTCACCCTGGCGGCCGAAAGCAGTAAAGAACGCCTGGAGATGGTGGGTCTACTGCTGCAACAACTGGCACAACACACTGTGGGAGAAAAATAGTGTATCGAAATATGCTGGCAACCCTGGCTCTGGGGCTGACACTTTCGCCTGTATTGCAGGCGGCACAATACCCTTGGTACGAAGTCGAGGTATACCTGTTTGAGCGCCCCGGGCCAAGCACGGAAAAGTGGCCGGATACGCCGCTGGAGCTCAAACTGAACAAGACCATAGACTTGATCACTCCCCAGGTCGCCACCGAAATCAGCTCAGGCAGCATGGCTGGGGGAGACTGTGACCCGCAATGGCAATCTCAATCCGCAGACAACGCAGCAGATAAGGCTCTCAATAACGATGCCTCCGGCTCACAGCACGGCCGCCCCCTTCAGGCAGGCCAAGTGATATCTCTGGCCCAGGCCGATAACACGACTCAAGCGGATGCCACCGCTTTGCCTTGCCAACAGCGGCAAGCGGAAATCCGTATGCCCAAGCAGTTGCCTGTGAATATCAGCCCCAGAGACAGCAGCACAGCCGCCCAACCCGGCGCCCTGCTGCTCAGTGAAAGTCGGGCCCAATTTGGCGGTGTTATCAATGCCCTCAAGCGGCAACGCGGTTTGAAAGGGCTTTTGCATCTCACCTGGCAGCAACAGATGAAACCCCGCCACAGAGCCGAGGCACTGCATCTCTTCGGTGGCCGTAACTTTGGCTCGGACTTCAAGCTTTCAGGCTTGCCCCAGAGCCAGTTGGACACGGCTTCGAACTCATCTTTGAATGGTTTATCAGAAGACTTATCTGAAGAAAAACTGCCTGAGCAAGCATTGGACAATGGCCTGAGTGAACCAACTCAAATGGGCAGTGAGGAATATACGGCGCTTGGAAGCTTGATGGTGCCGCAAACGCCCAAGGCGGTGTGGGAGTTGGATGGGCTTTTAAATATCTATCTCAGCCATTATCTCTATGTGGAAACCCGCTTTAATTTGAGGGAGGCCGGTTTTAAATCTCTGGCCACCCAGGAAGGTGAGCCTGAACTGCAAACCCCCTTTCTTTACAGCATTCCCATGGAGCAAAATCGCCGTATTCGCAGCGGGGAAATACACTACTTCGATCATCCCAGAATGGGGATGATCCTACAGGTAAGGCGTATGGCTCAGCCGGGCAGCCAAACTCAAGCTGAAAGTAGCGAAAAGCTCTGATCAGTGGCTGATAGAGAAGTCGAGGTAGATCTCATCTGCCTCGTCTTCCTCAACATAGACACTGTCGACCCGCGCCTGAGGTGGCCCCTGTTCGCACCAGGTTATTAAGTGATCGACTGCCGGATAAGCCCCCTGCGCCAACACTTCTACCGAACCATCTTCTTTGTTGCGCACATAACCAGTCACCCCCAGTGACTGAGCCTTTTGCTGGGTAAAGCGTCTGAAACAGACTCCCTGCACCTTGCCTTTCACAGTCAGCAGCACCCGCTTCATGGGCGTCTCCTTGTGGCTTCATTATCTTGCTACGCTTATAAATCAAGCAGTTGATTAACAAAAAAGCAAAAAAAACAGCTAACAAAAGAGTGTTAGCTGCATCGGGCGACATACGCAAAATGTCCGGTAATTTTGCAACCACAAAGCGTAACACTTTGTATCAAAATCACCATAAAAGGTAACTTTACACAGCTACAGGCCCGATGCAACCAGCGCAACATACAGAACAACAACCCGAAACCCCTCTCGTGACATTGAGAAGTGGCCCCCAATTTTCGGACATGACTTTAAGTGGTCGATCTGTTTTGATAGTACCCAACAATACAGGGACAGATTATGACTAGAAAACGTAGAAACCACTCTCCTGAGTTTAAAGCTAAGGTGGCTCTCGATGCCGCTAAAGGCGATAAAACCGTCGCTGAGCTAGCTCAGAAATATAACCTGCACGCTAACCAGATCTCAACATGGAAAAAGGAGCTGCTTGAAAACGCAGCCATGATTTTTGCCACCGAAAATCACTCAGGAAAAGAGAGTTCCGAAGAAGTGGACAAACTTCACGCCAAGATCGGTCAATTGACCATGGAAAATGATTTTTTGGCCAAAGTGCTCGGTCGTTAGACCGAGCCCAGCGAAAGAGTTCGCTGGTTAAATCCACCCCATTGCCGATAAAGCGCCAATGTGAGCTGCTCAATATTGCTCGCTCTACCGCTTACTATCAACCCATCGGACTCTCTGCTGAGGAGATCACGTTACGACGAATGATTGACGAAATTCATCTGCAGTATCCGTTTATGGGCAGTCGGCGCATTCGAACTGAGCTGGCTAAAAATGGCCATAGCGTTAATCGTAAGCGTGTTGTTCGACTCATGCGCGATATGGGGATTGGGGCGATTTACCCCAAGCCCAAAACGACGCTGGCGAACAAAGCACACAAGGTGTATCCCTACCTGTTGCGTGATATCGAAGTCACTTACCCAAACCAAGCTTGGGCGATTGATATCACATATATCCCAATGGCGAAGGGGTTCCTGTACCTCGTTGCGATTATCGACTGGTATAGCCGCAAAGTGCTGGCTTGGCGACTATCCAACACCATGGACACGAGTTTTTGTATCGAAGCGCTTGAGGAAGCGCTGAAGCATTATGGGCCACCTGATATCTTTAACTCAGATCAAGGCAGCCAGTTTACCAGCACAGAGTTCACACAGAAGTTAATTGAGCATAACGTACGTATAAGCATGGATGGGAAAGGCCGCTGGGTTGACAATGTTTTCATTGAGCGATTATGGCGAAGCCTGAAATATGAGGAGGTTTACTTAAAGGCTTATACCACGCCCCGTGAAGCCGAGCTTGAAATCGGCAACTACATGGTGTTTTATAATGAAGAGCGTAACCATCAAGGACTCAATAACCTCACTCCTGATGAGGCCTACTTCGGTAGGCAAAGATACGCAGCATGAGCTGGGTCAACCACTTAAGAAATGAGCTTATGTGTCCAACCGTTGGGGACCACTTCT
>NZ_JBKORF010000080.1:176202-176442 GCF_047314685.1 Shewanella sp. BJSY2023SW001 | reverse complement strand
AAAAGGGCGTACTTTCAGCATCTATCAACTGGCGACGGGCTGTGGTCATAACCAACCTCGACTGAGCTTTGATGGGTATTTCAAAGCCTAGTCAAAGCTGGGCGAAACATCAAAAAGATATGGCTGTCCTATCTTTTTCTCCAGGTCGATTTTGAGCACCAAATGGTAGTGATTACTCATGACCGCATAAGCGCAAACGTCGATGCAGAATATTGACGACAACTGCCTGATTTTATCCAC
>NZ_JBKORF010000080.1:0-176159 GCF_047314685.1 Shewanella sp. BJSY2023SW001 | reverse complement strand
TCTTCACCACACAAAAATGCCCTTCTCACGCAACGGTTAATCACGTGGTAAAAGGGCGTACTTTCAGCATCTATCAACTGGCGACGGGCAGTGGTCATAACCAACCTCGACTGAGCTTTGATGGGTATTTCAAAGCCTAGTCAAGCCTGGGCGAAACATCAAAAAGATATGGCTGTCCTATCTTTTCGTCTTGTGTTCTTCATATCTGCCACCCATTTGCGAGAAGTGAGTCTATCACTTCGTCTATTTAGATGGCCAAATTCACTATGCCACTACACAACGCCTGCTTCAGGGGTGCCGCAGCGCGGCGTCCCGTGGAGGGAGAAGCCCGGAACAAACTTAAAGCACTTGTTATGCGCGTTTGAATTCAATAAATTCTTTTAGAATTTTTAAAATATTACTCCCAAAATCTAATATTGCCTTCGCTAGACTATGCACACTAATATATGATGTTGCAGCCCAAGTTCCATACCCAGAGTTTACATTAGAAAAGTCCGCATATTTTTTGAAGTCATATTGCTTCATGACATCTAGAAATGAATCGCTAACGCTTTCGAGAATGTGTTCATAAACTTTTTCGTTAACAGGCTTTGCGAACCTCAGTTCTCTTTCATCTATATGGGGAAATACATTTTCTCCAAAAAACTTTCTCAATGTGCCGCCTACGTGAGCACCTCTGGTTACTTTACGAGTTGCATAAAGAGTTGTGATTACAGCAATGATAGAGCAGATTGTATCCTTATCCCTCACCACTGATGTATTAATGGCCAAAGTGATACTTTCTACAGTAGTTCGCCTGTTAATTTTCCCTCTCTTTTCTTGTAGCCAGTCATCAATATTTTGGGCACCTTCAAGAATTGAGCTTCTCAACTCTTGATTTTTAGCAATTTCTTCTAAAGCTCTCTCCATCAAAGAAATGATGAGACGCGCAAGTTTAATTTCTGCTTCCATAGCACATCACTACCTATAAAGCGGATTATTTTACAATTTTTCAAATAATTACCGCAAGCGTATAACGCCTCAATCAGCCGACGCTTCAGCGGTCGGCTGAATTGACTTGTTAGCCGCTGGCTCCACCAAGTAAAAGGTAAACCCCTGCCAAGGAAGTATTCCACCATTAACTCTGTAGATTTTCTGTATATCACTTTTGGAAATTAGTTTTGGTTTCGTTGACATTGTGGGGCTAATATCAAAACAATAATCCTTTGGGAAATTGACAATAATATCAGCACCAATTACAGGAACTTTAGTAGCTTGTGAATCACACTATATTACCTTTATACCGGCGGATAAATACTGTTTTGTATACTACATGACTTTCAGGCGGAATTTTTACTGAGTACTCTACTGTGGTATGCGCACCATTTTGATTAACAACCACATTCTTGTTATTTCCCTTATCCTTAGGATCGAAGTGTACAAGTACCTTATCGGAAACATCCCTACACTCAGCTTCCTCTATCTTATATTCATTACCCCCGAGCGTATCAAGTTCCAATTTAATTGGATCAACGGCGTCTTTTTGACTTAGATTATGCAACTCATAGCGGGTAGTCATTCTACATTCAATTTCTCCGGTGGCTTCATCTAAAGTGAAGTCGTATATCCACTTTGCTTCTTTCCGGACAATATTGCTTTCAATAATTTCCTGTTTAATTATTTTGAATATTTCCTCAGGAATTATGGTTTTGAAAAGGCTATCAAAAACATTAACATTAATAGCGTTGTTGAGTTTTCTCAACTCCTCTTCTTTTTCATCTTGTTGTGCTTTTTGTAGTCGATTTGCAACAAAAACGGTAATAAATACAGCAGCAGCCAAACCATAAAGGAAATTTATTAAAAGGTTTAAAAATTTTTGCCACAACGGAAAGTCCACCTCCAATGTGGTTGTAGGCTTTCCTGTGTTATCAAGAATGGTTTTTGTACCAAGCTCCACCGGTACACTAGATGAATATAGATCCATTACGAAAGCAACTGATGCAATAGCTATCACAAGAAGCAAGTAGAAGTATGATTTTTTATCTTTCAATTGTGATTCCTTTATGAATTCGGGGGCAACATACACGGCTAACAGCTGTATAGTGCGCATGCGCGTTTTAGTCCTCGGAGGAGTGTAAACACGCATAGCTATCTATTTGTATTGGCTGGATATAATACCATTTAGTCCAAATATCCCTTGCAGCTAAACGCGCATGCGCGGTTTCCAAACCTATTATCTACCAGCTGTATTTTTTAACTTTATGAATTTAAATCTATTTTCTAAAATGTTACAGAAATAACGCGCAAGCTTAGCTGCAAATTCCCGGCATTTTTCCTGGAACGGCAATAATACTGTATAAAAATCAGTTCTGAGGTGTTTGTCATAAGCGCGCCAAGCCGTACAACCGAGAGCCCTACAACCCAGGCCTTACAAAAAAAGTTAAGTAAAGCCATGGCTACCGCACGGGTCCAAACTCTGTTTGTCCCTACATTCCGCTGAAAACGGAAAAGTGTTGTTGCTTTCGGCCTTAAACTTAAGGAAGTGCTAAAGCTAAGCGTTTGAATTGGTTATACAATACCCAGTACTGAATTTGAAAACAATTAGCCAAAGGTCAAGTTTTGACAAAGGCAACAAAACCCTGATTTGGTTTATTTTTGAAGTAGAATTGACTGGGTTTTAAACCCAAAGCGACACGACTTTAAGCCGCTGGCACAGCGGCTAGCATGGCTTTAAGCTAAAAGTTCCTAAGTTAGTATTGGCGAGCTTCCGGCCACTATGTAGTCCATCACCTGCGGTGCACCTTTCGCACAGGCGATACTGTGACACGCTGTGAACCCATCCATGGGCGCTCGTCGAAAACGGCCCTGTTTTCGACGGTCACAGTTCCACCTGTGCCTAGAATTAGGCGTATATCTGCAGATCTCTCAAATATTTCAAGCTACTCCATTGTCACAGAATTGCACCGGCTCCCGCTCGAAGCGGCCGCAGGGCGTTGATGACAATCGCGTAGCGAGGCATGGATGCCGAAGCAGCGCCAGTCGAATCAGGGATGAGCGTCTGGCGCGATAGCGAATTGGCATCATAAGCACAAGGGGTTGTCCGCTGCGTCGCGGGTCGCTGGGGGTTTGGAAAGGGGGCGAGTCGATACAGCCCCCTTTTCTCGGGTGTGGGGCGAAGCTCCACGACTTTAGGCCGCTGGCACAGCGGCTAGCATGGCTTTAAGCCCAAACTCACCAAAAAATTTGCTCTGAGCTGCTGGTTAATTTGCCCCCCATCACCTGCGGTGCGCTTTTTGCACAGGCGATCCTGTGACTCGCTGCGAGTACTTCCCTGTAAGCTCTGCCTCGGCATCCATGCCTCGGAAGGCCACTGTTCCACCTGTGCCTGGAAATGAGGTGTATGTCTGCAGACACTTCAGATGTTCCAAGCTACTCAGCGCTAACAGGATTGCACCGATTCCCCTTCAAAGCCGCCGCTAGGCGTTATTTGCATATTGGCGTAGCCGAGGCCGGCTTGGAAAATTGAAAACGAATTTTCCAAGGCTATACCTGATAAGAAGAAGCTATACCTGATTAGAAGCTATGCCTGATAAGAAAATGCCCTCCGATGGAGGGCATTCATTGATGAGTACAACTGGGCTTAAGCGTTTCTCGGTTGCTCAGGCTTATCTATATCCAAAGTCACTTCATAGGCCACATTGTTTTGGCTGACAGGCTTTACCGTCTCCGCTTTGGGCTCGACACTGGCCTTAGTATCCCGGGCGATTTGCAGCGCTTCATGGGTGAGCATGTTGTTGCCACTCAGCAGATCATTCAGCCCGCCCTTTTCGGCATCTACCAACCCCAACTCTCTGAGCATGGCATCGACCACAGGCGCGTTGGCACGGTAGTTGAGTGCCGCACTGGTAACCTGCTCGGCAATGCCGCCCTTGACACCGGCGCCATCGGAAGCTGTCCCCAGTTGGCCGGTTACGCCGCTGCCATAGCCTTGAAGGATCTTGATACCTTCGATGTTTTCCAGTGGTTTAACCGCATTAGCGACGATTTCCGGCAGAACTTTGAGGATCGCCAGTGAGCGCTGCAGGGCGACTTGCTCGTCACGCAACACGTTCTCGGCTTCGTGCAGCGCCTGTTTACCGGCCGCTTCCACCGCATACACCTTCTCATCGGCCTCGGCCTTGAGCATCTTGGCATCGGCACTGGCGCGGGCTTCGGTCAGTATCGCTATGGATCTATCTTCGGCGGCGCGTTTCTCGGCCTCAGCCTGAACTGTGACCCCAACGGCTTCCCGCTCTGCCTCTTTACGGGCGTCGATAACTTCAATCTCTTTGCGACGATTGGCCTCAGCCACCTGACGCACTGTGATTACCGCTTCCTCTTTTTCAACCTTGAGCTTTTCGGCCTCGGCGGCGCGGGCCCTGGCGGCAGACTCTTCTTCCGACTTGGCGGCAACCGCAATCTGTTTCTCCTGTTCGGAAACTTCGATATCTCGCAGTTGCTGAATTCTGGCCTGCTCAATTTGCTTACGCTTTTCAATTTCGCGGGTTTCTATGTCTTTGGTCTTTTCAATTTCCGCCGACTCGATGGCGCGTTCCTTGGCGATTTCCGCCTCCCGCTCCTCACGTTGCTTTTGCTCTTTCTGCTTGATGATCTCGGCCTTTTGCTCGGCGCGCTTGAACTCCAGTGCCTGCTGCTGGATCAAACGTGCTTCCTCTTCGGCCTTTTCGATGTTCAGCGACTCTTTTTCGGCTTCCAGGTTACGCAGTTCAATCTGGATCCGGTTGTCCTGCTGAATATCGTTGGTTTCTTTACGTTTTTCTTCGATGATCTTGGCGAGTCTGGCACGACCTTCGGCGTCGAAGGCGTTGTTCTCATTGAAGAACTCCAGCTCTGTCTGGTCAAAACCTGTCAGAGAAACCGACTCCAGTTCCAGACCATTTTTCTCAAGATCGTTGGCAACGTTGTTCTGCACCCGCTGTACAAAGTCGGCCCGCTGTTCGTGCATCTCTGTCATGTTCATTTCGGCAGCCACGGCGCGCAGCACGTCAACAAACTTGGACTCCATCAGCTTCTTGAGCTCTTCCACCCTATTGGTACGACCGCCCAATGTCTGGGCCGCCATGGAGATACCTTCGGCATTGGGGGCCACCCTCAAGTAAAAGTCGGCCTTGACGTCCACCCGCATTCTGTCTTTGGTGATCAGGGCATCTTTTTGGGTCTTGCCCACCTCGATGCGCAGGGTGTTCATATTGACGTGAATAATTTCATGCAGTACCGGCAGGACAATGGCGCCGCCATCTTTGACTACCTTTTCACCACCGAAACCCGTGCGCACAAAGGCCATCTCTTTGGTGGCGCGGCAATAGAGCTTGGCAAAAATAAACCCTATCACCAACAAACAGAGCACTACTGCGCCTGCGGTAAACAGCAGCATACTGGTGCCGCTGGTATTTAAACCCGGGATGGTTTCCATTCCTGTTGTTTCCTTCTT
Organism: Shewanella sp. BJSY2023SW001; assembly: GCF_047314685.1. NCBI lineage: Bacteria > Pseudomonadati > Pseudomonadota > Gammaproteobacteria > Alteromonadales > Shewanellaceae > Shewanella > Shewanella sp. BJSY2023SW001. The sequence goes on along the minus strand of NZ_JBKORF010000080.1, from coordinate 170,689 downwards.
TGGTTGGATTATTGTTCAAAACGGGTGGCAGACCACACGCGGCCACTGCGTCTTAGCAGCACCACTTGCACCCCTGCCGGGAATTCGGTGTCTTCGTCCTCGGGTTCGACCAGGACATAGTGTTTCTGACGGTATTGATCCTGAACCACGGCCTCGCTGGGATTACCCTTGATGGCGCAGCCGAGTGTTACTGTGCCGACGCTGCCGCTGAGATCTTCGATTGAGACGGCGCTGGATTCATTTTTGGGAAGGATTCTGGCCAACTGCCCACCGAGGAAATGGCAGGCAACCGCCGCCAGCGGCAAGGCCAGCAACAAGGAAAACACTTGCGGCAACAGGGCCGAGGTGAGCAGCCAGGAAAAATAGTTAAGCAGGTAGCCCGTAATACTGAAACATCCCAGTGCCAGTACAAACCAGATGAGCACAGGCAGCCTATCCAGGCAGAGCCAACCGGCCAGCGCTGTCAGTCCCCCCTGAGGCAGGTCAGTATCAAGATCGGCATCGGGAAGCCAGTCATCCATAGCGGCCATCAGGCTGATACCCGCAATTAGTGTGAGTCCCTCTATCACTCCAAGCAGTGCCACTATCGCCAAGGCTACAGCATAGGGCAGATTGGACTGGGCCAGAAAAAAGTCCAGCACAGGATTCCTCCTTGTAGACGACTGTACCTGTCGTCAATATTCCATATAAGCCTGTTTATTTCAGGTCGTTACTGAGTGTACCCCTTGGCAAGCTTTGACTCCAATAGCTTTTATCTGCATTTAACGTCAGAAATCTGCAGCGGCTCACATTAATGTTAGCCACTCCATACTGAGGCTATCTTTGCTTGGGTTAGTGTTGCAACAAACCACAAGGTTTACCCCAGCAACGCCCAGACAAAAACCGAATTGCAAACTTTGTTTTTTATTACAAGGCATTAATTTAATTACATTTCGCAAAAACAAAAACTGCCGAAAAACACTTGAGAACGATCCCTTGGCTTGGTTAGCATAAGAACTGTTCCCTCTGATGCATGCCATTATTTTAGAGCAAACCATGACTGCCAAAACCGAATACCAACATCTTTGCCAGCACTTTCGCACCATCAGCCACTTCGAGCATTTCAGTGCCCTGGGGGACTGGGATCAAGCCACCATGATGCCTATGGGCGGCAGCGAGGCCCGCTCCGAGGCGATGGCCGAGTTGGCATTACACATTCACAGTTTAAAAACCTCGCCCCGGCTTGCCGAATGGCTGGATGGCGCCGAAGCCAAAGCCGCCGAACTCAGTATCGAACAGAGGGCCAATCTCAGAGAAATGCGCTGGCACTACGCCCAAGCCATCGCCGTGCCGGGGGACTTGGTGCAGGCCAAGACGCTGGCGGGTTATCGCTGTGAAAACCAATGGCGCGAACAGCGGCATAACAACGATTGGCAAGGGTTTCGCCCCAATCTCGAGGCGGTAATCGCCTTGGTGCGAGAAGAAGCCCAGGCTCGCTCGGCGCACACAGGCAAGGCAGGTTACGATGCCATGCTGGACAGATTTGAACCCGGCATGACCTGTAAACGACTGGAGAGCACTCTCGGAGCGGTGCGGGACTGGTTGCCCGAGCTTATCCAAAAAGTGAAGCACAAACAGCTGCACCAGAGTTACAAGAGCAGCGCCGGCGACTACCCGATAGCAAACCAAAAGCTGCTGGGACGGGAGGTGATGCAATACCTGGGATTTGATTTCAACCAAGGGCGTTTGGATGTCAGCTCGCACCCATTTTGCGGTGGCGTGCCCGGTGATATCCGCCTCACCAGTCGCTACACGGAAAACGACTTTATCGCTGCCCTCACCTCCACTATTCACGAAACGGGTCATGCCCGTTACGAGCAGGCGCTGCCAAAGGATTGGCGAGGACAACCCGCCGGAATGTCTCGCTCCATGGGGATCCACGAGAGTCAGAGCCTGTTTTTTGAGATGCAACTTGGCGGCAGCCGCGCCTTTATCAGCAAGCTCTATCCGAGAATTCGCCGACATCTCGACTGCCCGGTATCGGCCCATGAACTGGTCGACAATATCACCCGGGTCAAGCCGGGTCTTATCCGGGTCGATGCCGATGAAGTCACCTATCCGGCGCACATACTGCTGCGATTTGAGGCCGAGCAGGCCTTTATCGACGGCAGCCTGGAAGTGAAAGACCTACCCGATTTCTGGGATCAAAAGATGCAGCAATATCTGGGGCTGAGTACTGCCGGCAATTATAAAGATGGCTGCATGCAGGATATTCACTGGACCTTGGGCGAACTGGGATATTTCCCCAGCTATACCTTGGGAGCCATGTACGCCGCCCAGCTGAGATTTGCCATGGAAGCCGAATTGGGCCCCATTGAAGCCCTGCTGAGCCAGGATAAGCTGGGGCAGATTTGCGACTGGCTGGATGAAAAAATCTGGTCCAAGGGGTGCCTGCTGGAAACCGATGAACTGATCCGCAGCGCTACAGGGCAGAGTCTGGATCCCAACTTCCTGCAGCGCCATCTGCAACAGCGCTATCTGGATTAATTTATCTGCAAAAATGGTATAATGGCGCGTTTCTACGAAGTAACTGCAAAGAGAAAGTGAATTCAGATGTTGATACGCGCCATTAGCCAGGATGACTGGCAAGCCATAGGCGAAATTCAAGCAGAGTGCTACCACGCGCTGGCCCCCGAACCTTTACATGTACTCAAGAGCAAGTGGCAGGCATCACCGCAAACCTGTTATGTCCTTGAAAAGAGTGACCAGGTGGTAGGCTATTGTCTGGCTCATCCCTGGACCGAAGACACCCCTCCGCCACTGTACAAGGCGATTACCACACTGCCAAAGGCCGACACCCTTTATCTGCATGATATTGCCATCAGCAACAGGGCTCAGGGATTCGGCGCCGGACGCAAACTGTTTGATACCCTCAAACTGCAGGCGGAAAAACTGCGCCTGGGTTCCTTGTCACTGGTTGCAGTACAGGGCGCCTGTGGTTACTGGGAAAAGCTTGGCTTTAACCACAAGCGTATCGAAAAATCGTTGGCCACCTATACAGATGACGCCAGTTATATGGTCTATCCGGTAGCCCGCTGACAGATGCAACCCACACTCATCACCATAGGCTTATTGTGCCTGAGCAATATCTTTATGACCTTTGCCTGGTACGGCCACCTCAAGTCCCTTTCAGGTAAACCCTGGATAATTGCCGCCTTGGTCAGTTGGGGCATAGCCCTGTTCGAATATCTTTTGCAGGTACCGGCCAACCGTATTGGTTATAGTGTGATGAATGTGGGCCAGCTCAAGATACTTCAGGAAGTCATCACCCTGAGTCTGTTTGTTCCTTTTTCATTCTATTACCTTAAAGAACCGCTGAAACTGGACTATCTCTGGGCCGGGTTGTGTATGCTCGGCGCCGTTTATTTTATATTTCGCAGTAAGTTCGCTTGAGCCCACTGCTTTAATGAGGACACAAGATGGCACGTCAGGTCGCCTATGAATACAAGGGGGTCGCGAAAGTGATCAACTTTGCCTATGACAAATACCACGACATGTACGAGGCTGTTGCCGCCGCCGAGGGAATAGATCTCAGCCGTTTTCTGGCGATGGAGCAGCAAGTCGCCATGACAGCCAAAGGCGGCGGCGCCCTGAAGAGCTATCGCACCAGTGAATTTGCCCGTATGGGATTTCGTCATATCCACTTTGTCAAAGAAGAAGAGCAGGGTTAATACCTGCCCAAAAGAGGGTTAAGCCATGATAAATCCAGAGCACGCCAATTTTCCCCGAGCCGGCTTTTTCAAGCGCCTCGGTGCCGCCGTTTATGATCTGTTGCTGGCGGTAGCCGTCTACATGTTTGCCGGTGCCATAGGGTTTGGGATCTTTACCGGCCTGACCGCCTCCGGCCTCATTCCCATGGGGAACTATGAACATGTTTCGGATCTGCTCAATGGCAACAGCCTCTATCACGGCCTCTATCAGCTGTGGCTGGCCTGCTGTGTGGCCGGTTTCTACGCTCTCTTTTGGTCCAAGGGCGGCCAGACTCTGGGCATGCGCGCCTGGCGCCTCAAGGTGCAGCATCCCAACGGCCAAAACCTGAGTTTTATTACCGCGCTGGCACGGGTGGTTTGGTCCTTATTGGGGATAGGCAACCTGTGGATCCTGTTCAACGGTGACAAACTGGCACTGCAGGACAGCATGACCCGCTCCGAAGTGGTGCTTCTCAGTAAAGAAGCCAACTCACTGCGCAACTGGCACGGAGCCTGAAATACCCAGGTAGCGGTAGCATTAAAATAACGCTTTATAGATGTCTCCAATACGCAAACCACAGCAAAAAGCCCTGTCACTGACAGGGCTTTTTCATAACGTTAATCGGCACAGGAGGCTTTTAAACCACAGCGGCTTTACTCTCAAGCCCTCAATCCTCAGCGTCCTCAGCGTCCTCAGCGGCGGATATAGTAGATAGCCGCGCCGGTAAACAGCACACTCGGCATCATGGCCCCCATCAAGGCCGGCAGCTCATAGACTATGCTCATGGGGCCGAAGATCTCATTACAGATATAGAAGGTAAAGCCGGCTATCACCCCGAGTAACACCCTGGCTCCCATAGTAACGGTTCGCAGTGGCCCGAACACAAAAGAGAGCGCCACCAGCATCATCACAGCCACTGTGATGGGTTGCATCACCTTACGCCACAGTGCCAACTCATAGCGACTGGCATCCTGATTGTTGTTCTTCAGATAATCGAGATAACCGACCAAACCACGGATAGACAAGGCATCGGGTTTAACCGACACCACACTCAGCTTGTCCGGTGTCAAACTGGAGGGCCATCTGTCTTCCTTGAGGTTATCCAGCACCACTTGCTCATTTTTGAACACAGTGCGGCGAACCTCCAATAAACGCCAATATTCCTTGGTGTAGATAGCCTGCTCGGCGTGCACCACACTGGCCAGCTTCTGCTCTGAGTCAAACTCATAGAAGGTAATATTGCCAAGACGGGTCACATCCTCAATCTCGCCGATGTTGACGAACAGATTTCCATCTCTGGCCCAAATCCCGCGGTGAGACTTAATCAGGTTGCCGCCGGAGATCTTATTGGTCTTCAGCTCATAGGCCTTCTGCTCCGCCACCGGTGCGCCCCACTCCCCCAGTACCATTACCATCAGCATCAAAGGAACAGCCGTCTTCATCGCCGACAGAGTGATCTGCAGCCGCGACATGCCGGAGGCCTGCATCACTATCAGTTCAGAGTTGGAGGCCAGCATGCCCATGCCGATGAGCGCCCCAAGCAACACGGCCATGGGGAAGAACATCTCCACATCTCTTGGGATCAAAAACAGCACATAGACGGCGGCATCCATCATGGTGTAGCTGCCCCGCCCTACCAAACGCAGCTGATCGACCCATTTGATGATCCCGGAAAGCCCAGTCAAAATCAGCAGACACAGGGCAGAGGTGCTGAGCAATACTCTGGCAATATACCAGTCCAGTATCTTCATGCTGCGGCCCCCCGGCGTTTGAACAGGCCTGTCAGGCGAGTGCCCAAAGGTCTGCCCTTACCTATCAGCAAGATGCCCATCACCAATGCCGAGGCATGGATCCACCACATTCCCAGCCAGGCCGGAATCACCTCATCCTGCAGCGCCTTGCGCCCGGCGACCATCAAGCCGAAATAACCAAGATAGAGCAATACCGCCGGGAATACCTTGGCAAACTTGCCCTGGCGCACATTGACCCGCGCCAGCGGCACAGCAATCAGCGTCATCAAGGGGATAGCCAGCGGAATCGCCAGTCGCCAGTGGAATTCGGCTACGGCTTCCGGCCCCGGCGTATTGAGCAGTTCCTTGAAAGGCACGGCAGATAACTTGCGATCCCTCTCATCCACTTCCTGCTCTTTGAGCTGCATCTGATAGCCGCCGAACTCAATCACCTGGTAATCCACCCGGTTCGGTGCTCCCTGATAACGCACGCCGTCATCGAGCTTGAGCCGCTGGCCACCTGTTGCGTCTTCCACCACCCGGCCACCATGGGCCACGACCAGGTTGGTAACGCCGCTCTCATCTTCCGCATCGGGAAGCTGGGCTACAAAGACTTTTTCCAATTCATTGTCTTTACTGATTTTTTCAACAAAGAGCACTGCCCGGCCATTGGCACTGGTTTGAAAGCGCCCCTGAACCAGGGCGGCTAACCCAGCCTCTGACTGGGCCTTCTCCAAAACCGCGTGCTGTTTGTCCTGCGCCCAAGGCGCAACATAAAGCGCCAGATAACCGGTAAACAAGCTGTTGAGCAACGCCAGGATCAGGGTCACCCGGGTGACATACCATTCGCTGATACCGACCCCGTGAAAGACCACCATCTCGTTTTCTGCATACATGCGGCCGTGGGCGAGCAAGATCCCCAGAAACAGACTCAGAGGCAGGATAAGCACCGTCAATTCGGGCAGATTAAGGCCTATCAGAGTCAGCACCAGGGAGGCGGGAAATTCGCCGTCGGAGGCATCGGCCAGGATGCGAACAAATTGCTGGCTGATAAAAATAGCTAATAAGACTGAAAGCACCGCTATTTGTGCCTTCAAAACTTCGCGGATCAAGTATCTAAATACAATCACAGGCTGAATCCGGTATCCAAACTTATCTTTTTGCTGGTGTCAGTGTTACTTTCATGTAGACTGTCTACTTTTGATAGTTTTCTGACCATAACAGGCGGCATTTTGGTTGTTTCAGGCGTATGATTCTTGTCAGCCAAACCAGCCCCCTGCTGCAGGAAATTTTCCGCCTTTAGGCGGCACAAGCAGACATTATCCAATAAATAAAAAAGTTTGTCTTTAAAAGAATCTAGGAGAGCTCATGGAGTTTAGCGTAAAGAGCGGCAGCCCCGAAAAACAGCGCTCGGCCTGCATAGTTGTAGGCGTTTACGAACCCCGTCGCCTGTCCGGCATTGCCGAACAACTGGACAAAATCAGTGAAGGTTACATCAGCAACCTGTTGCGTCGCGGCGATCTGGAAGGTAAGCCCGGGCAGATGTTGCTCCTGCATCATGTACCCAATGTACTGAGTGAGCGGGTTCTGCTGGTAGGTTGCGGAAAAGAACGAGAACTAGACGAGCGCCAATACAAGCAGATCATCACCAAGACGATCAACACCCTCAACGATACCGGCTCAATGGAAGCCGTGTGCTTCCTGACCGAACTGCACGTTAAAGGCCGCGACACTTATTGGAAAGTGCGCCAGGCCGTGGAAACCACCAGCTCTACCCTCTACAGCTTCGATGGACTCAAGACCCGTAAGGGCGAGACTCGTCGCCCGCTGCGCAAACTGGTATTCAATGTCCCAACCCGCCGTGAACTGACGGTTGGCGAGCGCGCCATCGAGCATGGTGTTGGCGTCTCCGCCGGTATGCAGCTGTGCCGCGACGTGGCCAATATGCCACCCAACATCTGCAACCCGGCTTATCTGGCCTCACAGGCCCGGCAATTGGCCGAAGTGCATGAGAACCTGAAGGTCAGCACTATTGGTGAAGAGCAGATGGCCAAGCTTGGCATGAACGCCTACCTGGCCGTGGGCCGTGGCAGTGCCAACGAGTCCATCATGACAGTGATGGAATATCAAGGCGCCGTCGACACGACCGCCAAGCCGATAGTGCTTGTGGGTAAGGGCCTCACTTTTGACTCAGGTGGTATCTCACTCAAGCCGGGTGAAGCCATGGATGAAATGAAATACGACATGGGCGGCGCTGCCGGGGTACTGGGTACCATGAAGGCCATCTGTGAAATGAAGCTGCCCATCAATGTGGTTGGGGTACTGGCCGGCTGTGAAAACATGCCTTCCGGCAACGCCTATCGCCCAGGTGATATTCTCACCACCATGAGCGGTCAAACCGTGGAAGTGCTCAACACAGACGCCGAAGGCCGTCTGGTGCTTTGTGATGTACTCACCTATGTGGAGCGCTTCGACCCTGAACTGGTGGTCGATACCGCCACTCTGACAGGTGCCTGTGTTATCGCGCTCGGTAAACACGCCTCAGGTCTGTTCTCTGCCCATAACCCACTGGCGAGTGAGCTGCTCAATGCCGGTGAGCAGAGTGGTGACCGCGCCTGGCGCCTGCCGATATGGGATGAGTACCAGGAGATGCTGGACAGCCCATTTGCCGATATGACCAACCTGGGCGGACGCCCTGCCGGTTCTATCACGGCGGCCTGTTTCCTGTCGCGCTTTACCAAAAAGTACCACTGGGCCCACTTGGATGTAGCGGGTACAGCCTGGAACAGCGGCGCCAACAAGGGCTCGACCGGTCGTCCGGTTCCTATGCTGGCGCAGTTCCTGCTCAACCGCGCCGGGGTCGAGCAAGGCGAATAAGCGCCTGACTCCCTGCCAATAAAAAGCGAAGCCCAGTGCTTCGCTTTTTCTTTTTGTGGGCTATTTTATAAAGCCAATCTTCCCTTTGCCCTGCTCCTTCCCCGTCTTTTGATTATCGCCCCCGCCTTTTGATTATCGCCGAAAGCGTCGGCGCTTGGGCAAAATAGTATTCATCCACGGTTCAAACCACAGAGCGAAGCCACAGAGCTAAGCCACAATAAACCGCCCTGTTGAAAGGCAGTGGCTCAAAACAGCCCCCATAAAACTCGGCTTCAGACTAAGTTTGCACAGCTGAGTTTGCCAATACAGTTCCAGCCGACATGACTCCGTTTACTTTAACTCTGAACGCTTTAATTCATTGCTTTTCATCCAGTTACTTCCTGTCACTTTTTTTTGTCACTTGGTATTGCCGTTGAGATTCCAAGCCAAACAAGTGCTGTTCAAATAAAGCACTAGACGACTGGTCTAATGGTGATTATACTGGCCGCCATGAACACACAGACACAAAGCACACGCCAACACATACTGGACACGGGTTACCAGCTCGTCGTAACCAAAGGCTTTTCCAATGTTGGCCTGTCACAACTGCTGCAACATGCAGAAGTCCCCAAGGGCTCCTTCTACCACTACTTCAAATCCAAGGAGCAGTTCGGCGAAGCCCTGATAAAGGACTATTTCAACGATTATCAGAATAAGCTGCAGGCACTTTTGGGCCATGAACGCACTCCGGCGCTGCAGCGGCTGCAAAGCTACTGGCAACTCTGGCTGGATTGCGACGCCGATGTCTGCGGCGCACAAAAATGCTTGGTGGTGAAGCTGAGCGCCGAAGTAGCCGATCTCTCTGAACCTATGCGTATGGCGCTGCTGCAAGGCGCCAAGCGGATCATTGCCACCATTGCCGAATGCATCGAAGCCGGAAACCGGGATGGCTCTGTCAAGGTCGGCAACAGTGAACAGACGGCGCAGCTACTTTACAACCTCTGGCTGGGAGCCAGCCTGATGAGCAAGCTGACCCAGGATAAAAACGCCCTCAACCTGGCGATGCAAACCACTGACAGCATACTCGCAGGCAGGCTGGACAACAGCGGCCAATAACAGATACTCCCCGCCACACAGGTGGCGGGATTTTTTTAACCGAGCACTAGACGACCGGTCTAATCAAGCAATAAAACCCAATGGAGCCTATTATGACTGCCAATCAAACCCCACATCAGCGCATTGTGCTGGCCTCTCGCCCGAGCGGCGCTCCCAACGCAGAAAACTTCCGTCTGGAAAGCAGCAGCAAGCCGGTGGCAAACGACGGCCAGGTGTTGCTGCGCACCATCTACCTGTCGCTGGATCCATACATGCGCGGCCGCATGAGTGATGCAGAATCCTATGCCGAGCCGGTAGCCGTGAACGATATCATGGTCGGCGGCACAGTTTGCCAGGTAGAAGAGTCCCGTCATCCTGACTTTGAAGTCGGTGAGTGGGTGCTCGCCTACACCGGCTGGCAAAACTATGCCCTTTCAGACGGTGAAGGATTGTTGAAACTCGGCAAAGCGCCTGCTGCCCCTTCATACGCCCTCGGAGTCTTGGGTATGCCGGGTTTCACCGCCTATATGGGACTGCTGGATATTGGCCAGCCCAAAGCGGGAGAAACTCTGGTGGTTGCCGCCGCGACCGGACCGGTTGGCGCAACCGTAGGTCAGATAGGCAAACTCAAGGGCTGCCGGGTTATAGGTATTGCCGGCGGCGCTGAGAAATGTCGCCACGCCAAAGAAGTACTGGGTTTCGATGAGTGTCTGGATCACAAGGCAGAGGACTTCGCCGAGCAGTTGGCCCGAGTCTGCGACCAGGGAATAGACATCTATTTCGAGAACGTCGGCGGCAAGGTGTTTGATGCCGTATTGCCCCTGCTGAATACCAGCGCCAGAGTCCCCGTATGTGGTTTGGTGTCTCAATATAACGCCACTGAGTTGCCGGCCGGTCCGGATCGCCTGTCACTGCTGATGAGCACCATTCTGGTGAAGCGGATCAAGATGCAGGGCTTTATCATTATTGACGATTATGGCCACAGATATGAAGAGTTCGCCAAGGATATGGATGCCTGGGTATCTCAGGGCAAAATTCAATACAAGGAGCAACTGGTCGAAGGGCTGGAGCAGGCCCCACAAGCCTTTATCGGCCTGCTTGAAGGTAAAAACTTCGGCAAGCTGGTGATCAAGGTTGCCGAGCCGCTGTGATAAAAGCTGATGGCTGCACTAAATTGAGTCCTGCGGCCATTCGGTAACCAGCAAAGCAAGACTTGCGGCCCTCTTAAGCATAAACGCCAAGAGGGCCGCCAATTTTAACGACTCAATTCAGGCTATTCACGCCATCTTTAACAAAGCCTTGGCTCCAGCTTAAGCCGGGATTCAAAGACAATCCGGGCACTTCCTTTAATTTGAATCTTGCATTCAGGCCTGTAGGCCGACGCAGAGCACACATGGAACTTGTTAGCGCCTTCCTTAGGTTTCCTTAAAATCACCTCACGCTTAACATCAAACAGCAGCTCAATATGGTTGGCAGCAAGACAACGCCAAACTGAATCTTGATCCATTTTATGCACGTATGACTTATCAGCTAATAGCTCAAGAGCCTTATCGGGATGGCGCTGACCATTTCAACCTTTGGCCAAAAGGTGTAAAATCCTCCTCTTATGTCAAATGGCTACCAGTGTTCTGTGCAGGGGTGAGATGCAGGCGATGAGCAAGGCAACTTTTTATCTGCTGCCAAATGCAGCACAGCAACCAAGCGCCGAGCAGTTGCAACTGCTTGCCTGTCAGTTGGCCGGGCAGCATTATGCCAAGGGTGAATGGCTCTATATTCACTGTGAGGATCAGGCGCACGCCCATGGGATTGATGAACTGCTTTGGCAGTTTGAACCCAGTGCTTTCGTGCCCCATAACCTTAAAGGGGAAGGCCCTGCCGCCGGTGCACCGGTTGAAATCGGCTTTGACAAGCTGGGGCCCAACCAACGCCGCCCGATACTGATCAATCTGGCCACAGAAGCCCCGGCATTTGCGGTAAACTTTGGCAGGATCATAGATTTTGTTGCCGGTGATGAGCAACACAAGGCCCTGGCCAGGGACAGATACCGCCAGTATCGTAATCTGGGAGTCACGCTCAGCACCCAGGATTTGGCAACACAACCACTTAATTTTGTTTGAGAAACGACAGTTCCCATGGAAAAAACATACAATCCGCAGTCTATTGAACAAGCGCTCTACCGTGTATGGGAAGAGAAAGGTTACTTCAAGCCCCACGGTGACGAGTCCCAGGGCAACTATTGCATCATGATCCCGCCGCCGAATGTCACCGGCAGCCTGCATATGGGACACGCCTTTCAGGATACCATTATGGACACCCTGATCCGTTACCAGCGGATGAAAGGCAAGAATACCCTCTGGCAAGTGGGTACCGACCATGCCGGTATCGCCACCCAGATGTTGGTGGAGCGCAAAGTCGCCGCCGAAGAAGGCAAGAGCCGCCACGACCTGGGCCGTGAAGCCTTTATGGACAAGGTATGGGAATGGAAGAACCAGTCCGGTGGCACCATTACCCGCCAGATGCGTCGCCTGGGCGCCTCGGTAGACTGGGACCGTGAGCGTTTCACCATGGACGAAGGCCTGTCGGAAGCCGTGCAGGAAGTGTTTGTTCGCCTCTATGAAGATGACCTCATCTATCGCGGTAAGCGCCTGGTTAACTGGGATCCCAAGCTGCACACTGCAATTTCCGATCTGGAAGTGGAAAACAAGGAAAAGCAGGGCCACATGTGGCATTTCCGCTATCCACTCGCCGATGGCGCCCTGACCGCCGACGGTAAAGACTATCTGATTGTCGCCACCACACGTCCGGAAACCATGCTGGGTGACAGCGCCGTTGCCGTGCACCCTGACGATGAGCGTTATCAATCCCTGATTGGCAAAGAGATCATTCTGCCAATCGTTAACCGCCGTATTCCTGTGGTGGCCGATGACTATGTAGATATGGAGTTCGGTACCGGCTGCGTGAAGATCACTCCGGCCCACGACTTCAATGACTATGAAGTCGGCAAGCGTCACAATCTGCCTATGTTCAACATCCTTACCCAGGATGCCGCCATCCGCACTGTGGCCGAAGTAGTGAATGTCGACGGTAGCCTCAACACCGAATTGGACGCCTCTTTGCCAAGCCGTTATGCCGGTATGGACAGATTCAAGGCCCGCGATGCCGTTGTCGCCGAATTCGAGACCCTGGGTCTTTTGGAAAAAATCGAGCCCCACGGCCTGAAAGTGCCTTATGGCGACCGCAGCGGCGTGGTGATTGAGCCGCTGCTGACCGACCAATGGTATGTGTCTGTCAAACCACTGGCCAAGACAGCCATAGAAGCGGTGGAAAACGGCGATATCAAGTTTGTACCTCAGCAATACGAGAACATGTACTTCTCCTGGATGCGTGACATTCAGGACTGGTGTATTTCACGCCAGCTGTGGTGGGGTCACCGCATTCCGGCCTGGTATGACGACAGCGGTAAGGTCTATGTCGGCCGTAACGAAGCCGAAGTACGCGCCAAGCATAACTTGGCAAGCGATATTGCTCTGCGTCAGGACGATGATGTACTGGATACCTGGTTCTCATCTGCCCTGTGGACCTTCTCAACCCTGGGCTGGCCACAGCAGACTCCTGAGCTGAAAACCTTCCACCCCACAGACGTGCTGGTGACAGGTTTCGACATCATCTTCTTCTGGGTAGCCCGGATGATCATGATGACCATGCACTTCATCAAGGATGAAGACGGCACACCTCAGGTGCCCTTCAAGACTGTCTATGTGACCGGGCTTATCCGTGATGAGCAAGGCAACAAGATGTCCAAGTCCAAGGGCAATGTGCTGGATCCTCTGGATATGATCGATGGCATAGATCTCGAGTCTCTGGTTGGCAAGCGCACCGGCAACATGATGCAGCCGCAACTGGCCGCCAAGATTGAAAAGAGCACCCGCAAGGAGTTTGCCGACGGCATCGAAGCCCACGGTACCGATGCGCTACGCTTTACCCTGGCTGCCATGGCATCCACCGGCCGTGACATCAACTGGGACATGAAGCGCCTGGACGGCTACCGCAGCTTCTGTAACAAGCTGTGGAATGCTTCCCGCTATGTACTGATGAACACCGAAGATCAGGATTGCGGCCCCAACTCACCTAACGGCAAGGCCGGCGGTGAGATGCAGCTGTCGCTGGCGGATCGCTGGATCACAGGTCTGTTCAACCAAACGGTCAAGACCTTCGAAGAGCATATGGGCGCCTATCGTTTCGACCTGGCCGCCAATACCCTGTACGAATTCACCTGGAACCAGTTCTGTGACTGGTATCTTGAGCTGACCAAGCCTGTGCTGCAAAACGGCTCTGAAGCCGAGCAGCGTGGCACCCGTCATACTCTGGTGACTGTACTCGAGCAGCTGTTGCGCCTGATGCACCCATTGATGCCATACATCACTGAAACCATCTGGCACCGTGTCAAACCACTTGCCGGTGTAGAAGGTGAAACCTTGATGCTGGCCGCCTTCCCTGAGTATCAGGCCGACAAAGTCGATACCGAGGCCATGGCCGACTTGGAATGGGTCAAGCAAGTGATTGTTGCCGTGCGTAACATCCGCGCCGAGCTGAACATAGCTCCGTCCAAGCCGCTCAACGCCTTGCTGCGCAGTGTCAGTGTTCGCGACAAGGCCCGTGTAGAGGCCAACCAAACCTTCTTCACTACCCTGGCTAAGCTGGAAAGCATGACGATTTTGGCCGATGGCGACAACGCGCCCATGTCCACCACCCAACTGGTAGGCGAGATGGAACTGTTGATCCCTATGGCAGGGCTTATCGACGTAGCGGCCGAAATGGCCCGTATCGACAAACAGCTGGAGAAGCTGAGTGGCGAAGTGGCCCGCATTGAAGGCAAGCTGTCCAATGAAGGCTTTGTCGCCAAAGCCCCGGCAGCCGTTATCGACAAAGAGCGCAGCAAGATGGCTGATCTCAAGCGCGATATGGACAAGCTCAAAGAGCAACAAGCCGAGCTGGCCAAACTGGAAGCCTAACGGTTAACCCAAGAGCCATAAAACCCAAGGGCAGTCAATCGACTGCCCTTTTTTACTATTCGCTTGCCCTCGACTCCAAATGGCCCCCGAATTCAGATAATTTCATCAGCTAAGTCTGGCTATCGGAACAACATATTGTTAGATTGAAGAATATTCCAAGGGGAGTAACTTCTCGCCGGCTTGTCGTCATTACGGTGTTTGCGCACCCGGCAACCGGGCAAAGCCACTGAGCAGTGCTTTGTAAGTGAGACCTTGCCGACAGGCAAGATCCGCGCTCCTTCAGCTGGCCTGCCGTCGGTGGCAGGCTTTGTTGTATTTGGAGAAAATAAAATGGGTACCTGGTGGTTATGGAGCGGATTTCTGGTAATAGTACTGGGGATCCTTTGGATAGACCTTAAGTTTGTCGGCGGTGGTCACAGCCATAAAGTCTCTATCAAAGAGGCGGGGATCTGGACCCTGGTATGGATAAGCGTCGCCATGCTGTTCAACTTAGGGATTTGGTTCTACCTGAAACAGACCGCAGGTCTCGAAGTCGCCAATCAACAAGGGCTGGAGTTTCTCACCGCCTACCTCATCGAGAAAGCCCTGGCCGTGGACAATGTGTTTGTCTGGCTGATGCTGTTTAGCTATTTCGCTATCCCCGCCGAACTGCAAAGACGGGTGCTGCTCTACGGAGTACTGGGCGCCATAGTGATGCGTACCGCCATGGTATTTGGCGGCACCTGGCTGATTAATCAGTTCCATTGGGTGCTGTATCTTTTCGGGGCATTTCTGCTGTTTACCGGCGTCAAGATGCTGTTTACCAAGGAAGATAATGAAACCGATCTCTCCAACAACAAGCTGCTCGGCTGGCTCAGAAAACACCTGAGGGTGGTGAAAAATCTTCAAGGTGAGCATTTTGTGGTGCGTCGCCACGGCGTATTATTTGCCACTCCCCTGCTGCTGGCGTTGATCGCTGTGGAGATCAGCGACATCATCTTCGCGGTGGACAGTATCCCGGCCATCTTCGCGGTCACCACAGATCCCTTTATCGTACTGACGTCCAACATCTTCGCCATCATGGGCCTCAGGGCCATGTACTTTCTGTTGGCGGGCGCCGCCGAACGTTTTGTACTGCTCAAATATGGCCTGGCGCTGATCCTGATGTTTATCGGTATCAAGATGCTTCTACTGGATATCTATCATCTGCCTATCATGCTGGCACTGGCGGTCATCGCGATTATTCTACTGGTCAGCATACTGGGCAGTCTGTGGCTGACCCGGGATAAGGGGAAGCAGCCACAGGCATAATACCTGTCTTTTGTCCGTCACTCGAAGGGGGCACAAGATAATGAAAAATGATCCTGAGTGTAGTGGTCGCACCCATGCGCTGCACGGGGCGACTCACCTGGTGTTGTTTGTGGTCTATCTGTTCTTGATGTTTGAGTAATCATTCGCGGATGTTGGCCATGAAAAACACATCCACATACTCGCCATCGCGAAAAGCATAGTCCCGCGCCTCGCCCTCAATCACAAAGCCATGGCGTTTGTAGAGCGTTATAGCGGCGTGATTGTCGGTATAAACCGTCAGCTCAAGGCGTCTCACCGCCAACCAGTTATGGGCCAAATCCACTGCGGCCGCCAACAGCGCAGAACCCACGCCGATACCGCGGCACTCTTCACTCACCGCCATCCCCAGGTCGGCCACATGCTTACGTCTGGGGTTGGTTTGCACCTGTAAGGAGAGCTGACCGGCCACCTCCCCTTGCCACTCTGCGACCAGTGAATAGTAACCATCCGGCAGTTCGCCCAGGCGCTTATACCACTTTTCGAGTGACGGAAAGGGCTGCTGCAAAGTGCCGGCATAACAGTTGGGCTGAGTGAAGAGCGCCCGTATTGCCGGAATATCCGTGTGCTCGCTGTGGCGCACCACTACCTCTTGTTGTGACTGACTCACCTTGGGTTCAAAATCTGTTACCTGCACTCTGTTGTTCTCCTTAACTAAAAGCCGCCAAGCCTGTCTGGGCCCGTCCCAGGATCAAGGCATGAATATCATGGGTCCCCTCATAGGTATTGACCGCTTCCAGGTTCATCAGATGCCGGATGACATGAAACTCGTCACTGATACCATTACCACCGTGAATGTCCCTGGCCTGGCGAGCAATTTCCAGCGCCTTGCCGCAGGAGTTACGCTTGATTAGCGAGATGGCCTCGATAGCCAAACTGTCCTGATCCAGCAAGCGACCGGCCTGCAAGCAGGCAAACAGCGCCGTGGTGATCTCTGTTTGCATATCCACCAGCTTTTTCTGGATTAGCTGATTGGCCGCCAATGGTCTGCCGAACTGGACTCGGTCCAGACTGTATTGCCGTGCGGCATGCCAGCAAAACTCGGCCGCGCCCAAGGCGCCCCAGGCGATGCCGTATCTGGCCTTGTTGAGACAGCCAAAGGGCCCCTTGAGCCCCTCGACGTTGGGCAGCAGAGCATCGACACCCACTTCAACCCCGTCCAGCACAATTTCGCCGGTTATCGAGGCCCTGAGAGAAAACTTGCCCTCTATCTTGGGCGCCGACAGCCCAGGGGTGCCCTTTTCCACTAAAAAGCCACGAATGACCCCATCAAGCTTGGCCCAAACCAGGAAGAGATCGGCAATCGGTGAATTGGTGATCCACATCTTGTTGCCATGGAGCCGATACCCTCCGGGGATAGCTTCGGCGCGAGTCTTCATGCCGCCGGGATCTGAACCTACATCCGGCTCGGTCAGCCCAAAACAGCCAATCAGCTCCCCCCGTGCCAACTTTGGCAGGTATTTCTGTTTCTGCTCTTCACTGCCGTAGGCAAAAATCGGATGCATCACCAAAGAGGACTGCACACTCATGGCCGAACGATAACCACTGTCGACCCGCTCTATCTCCCGGGCAATCAGGCCATAGCTGACATAGTTGACCCCGGCGCCGCCATATTCAGTCGGCAGAGTCGCCCCGAGTAACCCCAGAGCACCGAGCTCTGTCATGATCTCGGGATCAAAGTATTGCTCGCGATTTGCCTGCAGGATCCTGGGTTGCAACTTGCTTTGGGCATATTCATGCACAGTGTCGCGGATCATCCTTTCTTCCGGCAGCAACAGGCTGTCAAACTGCAAGGGATCTTGCCAATCGA
This sequence comes from Shewanella sp. BJSY2023SW001, assembly GCF_047314685.1. Classification (NCBI taxonomy): domain Bacteria; kingdom Pseudomonadati; phylum Pseudomonadota; class Gammaproteobacteria; order Alteromonadales; family Shewanellaceae; genus Shewanella; species Shewanella sp. BJSY2023SW001. The sequence continues at coordinate 153,131 of NZ_JBKORF010000080.1, read as the reverse complement.
AGGGGTTACGGGCCATAGCTTTGTCCTTTTTTTCAGCTGATTTTCATCATGCTAACTCAGTCCCGGATTTCTGCCCAGCGCTGAAACCTCCGCCAAACAAAGATTACGTCTGTATCAAATTGCTACTTTCATGAAAGAAATCTCTGAATTTGCGCCGCACAAATGTTAGTCTTCAGCACTATTCTTGGTCATAGCTTTTAGTAATATTTTCGGTATTCAATGTCTGTACGGCTCTGCTTATTCATAATCGGCCTCTTGTCTCTCAATGCCTGGGCGCATCCCTATTGCAAAGAGACAGAATGCATCCCTATTGATAAATGGGATCTAGGACTGGCCTTGGGTTACGGTCAAAAAACCAACCCCTTACGCCAGCAGGACGATATTCCCCTCTATGTCATTCCCAGTATTGCCTACTATGGTGAAAACTGGTTTTTTGATAACGGTAATCTGGGACTAACCCTGGCAGAGTCGGAAAACTACACCATTAATCTGGTGACGGCCTACAGCAAAGAGCGGGCTTTTTTCTATCGCTGGGACCCCAGTAATGTATTTACTTTCGGTGGCAGCTCTCAGATCTCCAAGGCCACCGAGAGTCGCGCGGCACCCATGATGTTAATGCAAGCCAATGAACCACCAAAAGTATTTAATGAATTGGAAGACAGACACTTTACATTTCTTGGCGGAGCCGAGGCTTTTTTTTACACTCAATACGGTATACTGAATCTTTCGCTTACTCATGATATGTTCAATGTTCACCAGGGCACTGAGGCCAAAGCCAGGTGGTTGTATCAGCTGAATTTGGAACGCTGGAAACTTGAGTTCGCCCTGAATATAGAGTGGAAGAGTAAAGAAATAGTCGATTATTACTTTGGCGTAAGACCAAGCGAGAATGCCTATTGGAGTCAGGCTTACCAGGGGAGTTCAGGCTTTAACCGCGGGCTGGAGTTTACCGGCCGTTATAGCCTCAACGAGGACTGGGATCTTATATTGGGACTGCGTTATACCAAACTTGCCGATGAAATAGCCAAGAGCCCTCTGCTAGATGAAGATGATGTCAGGGCTTTTTTCATTGGTGCTGCCTATAGGTTTTAAACAAGGTGCGCATAGCAAACAGCTGGCGTTGGCTGTTCCTGCTGCTGATGTTGTCAATGATATTTGCAACCAAGGTGCAGGCTGACCCAGATAATAACAATCAAGAAATCAAGCTGGCTATCACACCTCAGCTCTGTATTCTCAAGAGTGAAGAGGACACCTGTTCGCTTGATGTCAGTTTAAGCTGGACTAATACAAATGGTGCGGTTTGTATCCTTTCTGATTATGAAGGGTTACAACGTTGGTGCAGTGAAACTGAAGATGTGCACAGCCTCACATTCCGGCTCACAACCAGTGAGGACATTCATTTTGTCATGGTAGATAAAGACACATGGCAAACCTTAGCCGGCGTTTACTTTAGAACGACCCCCGTATCTGACACCAATGTCAGGCGCAGATATCGCAACCCTTGGAGTTTATTCTGATGACCTCAGCGCAATCGACTCACCGAGTTTTATTGGTAGAAGACGATATTCGTCTTGCCAACCTTATTGTGGATTATCTCAAGTCCCATGGCATGCATGTAGAAGTTGAGCGCCGCGGTGACACAGTTTTGACCCGACTGCTCAACTACAAACCTGATATTATCTTGCTGGACATCATGCTACCAGGCATGGATGGGCTGTCGCTGTGCGAAAAACTGCCGGATTACTTTGCCGGCCCTATCCTGCTGATGAGCGCACTTGGCTCCAATGAAGATCAAATCAAAGGCCTGGAACTGGGAGCCGATGACTATGTGGTTAAACCGGTTGACCCGGCACTCCTGGTCGCGCGGATCAACAATCTGCTGAGACGTCATACCAAGCCACCTATGGCAGAATCTCACTGCCTGAGCTTTGGCAAGCTGAGCATAGATCCTCACACCCAGGCAATTCGTCTGGGCGATAAAGAGGTGGATCTCACCAGTCACGAATTTGAACTCCTGTGGCTGCTGGCATCCCAGGCCGGCCAAGTACTGAGCCGCCAATATATCTATCAGTGCCTGCTGAATATCGACTTCGATGGCAAGGATCGTAAGATAGACGTACGTATCTCCCGCCTGCGTAAAAAACTGGGCGATAACATAGAAACGCCATTCAGGATCAAGACGGTTTGGGGCCAGGGATATCTATTTGCCCCCGAAGCCTGGAACAGCTAATCCCCAAATAGGTTACCGCGTGAAACGCCTCTTCATCAGTTTGTATCTACTGATCAGCCTGAGCTTTCTCGGGCTGGGATGGACCCTAGACGCCCTTTGGCAGCAACACGATGACGAGGCGGAACTCTTGGCCGATGCGCCACTTATGGCCATGGCAGCCATCTTGAAGCCCATGAGCCCAGAACAGCGGCAACAGGCGATCGCCACCGCCAATGTCAATGCCACCTATCCATTGCGTCTGTTCAGTGCCGACAAGATCACCCTGGCCGATGATGGCGAGTTAGCTCCCGGTGAAGTCTTCACTACCCTGACCAACTCAGGTAGACAGATGCAGTTTATCCGCCTGGACCAACAGGTGCTGATGACAGGCCCGATAGACACAGATCCCAGAGCCAGACTGCGTGGCCTATTCACCCTGTTTTTCTATCTGTCGCTGGCCGGTGTGGCCTTGGTTTGGGTCTGGCCGCTATCGAGAGATCTTAAAGTGCTCAAACAAGCAACTGAAGCCCTCGGACAAGCCAAATGGGATACCCGTATCAAGCTGTCGCCCCGCTCTCAGGTAAAGCCCCTGGCGCACACTTTCAATGAGATGGCACGGCATATCGGTGCTCTTATCGACAACCAACGACACCTGGCCAATGCTGTATCCCACGAGATCCGCACGCCGCTGGCCAGGCTCAAGTTTGCCCTGGCGCTGATCCCCAACTATTGCCGTAAAGGAGCCGATGAAACCGCCAGAGCTGACTTTATTGCCGGCATGACAGAAGATGTCAAAGAGATGGAATCCTTGCTGCAGGAGATGCTCACCTACGCCAGCCTGGAGTCGGCCCAAACAGGGCTGAGACAGGAGAGCTGCGATCTCACCGCCCTCTGCCGCCAGGTGATAGACAGACTGCAGAGCCTGAGCCCGATTCCAATAACCCTGGATAGTTCCGTCGCCAAACTGCCCTTCACCTGTGAACCGGCCTTGATTGAAAGAGCACTGCAAAACCTGCTCACCAATGCCCAGCGCTTTGCCGAAAGCCAAATTCAGGTGACTCTGAGTGATGAAAAAGACAGGGTGACTATTGAGGTTAAAGACGATGGTGAAGGGATCCCCGAAGAGGAACAACGCAAGATATTCGAGCCCTTTGTCCGCAGCGATACCTCACGCAACAACAATAAAGGCTTTGGGCTGGGGCTGGCAATAATCAAGCGTATAGCCGAACGCCATCATGGGGAAATCCTGCTATTCAGCCGCCCCGGGGAAACCCGTTTTTGCATCAGCCTGCCCAAGCGTGAACTCAATCGAGACTGAAATCACTGAAGTCCAGAGGCTCGTCTGCGTCGTCTTTGGCATCAAAGTCCAGGCTGTGATTCAACTGCAGCTCTTCCACCTTTAGCTGCGCCCTGCGCGCCTTTATTTGCGCCAGTTGCCAACGCCGTTTACGCGCCTTGCACAGGCGAATAACATCCAACTTGCGGGCGTTGGAAAAATTGAGCCAATCAAACCTCTCTTCACGGTTACGGAAACAACCTTTGCAATAGCCCTTGGCATCTGTCTGGCAGACACCGATACAGGGGCTGGGGATATCAAAAAAGACCAGTTGTTCCATAGGGGCGTAAATGCAGGCTCTATCTGATGGGTAAACCTTAGGTATATCATCTCATTCTTAAAAAGGCGATTTTTTATCCGCTTCTTGCACTAACGGCCGCTTTGGCACAAAGTCACAGGGTAAGGTATATCCTTTCACGGAGGACAAGCGATGACATTCAGGACACTTTTGCTGCTGTTACCCCTGCTGCTGACGGCCTGCGCCCAGCAGCCGAAACAGGACTACGACCCAGGATACAGCTTCGCCAAGCTACAAAAGTTCACCCCCCTGCCGATTTCCAGCAGTGATGACCCCCTGAGCGCCGAGCGGATCAATCAAGCGATTGTCGACACGCTGAAAAGCAAACAATTTACTGAAGTCACTGAGTCAGCGGACTTCAAGGTTTCCTTTGCCTTTCGCACTACAGATAAGCCGAAAGACTCAGGCCTCTCCATCGGCCTTGGCAGCGGCACCTGGGGCTCTGGCGGCGGCATTGGCGTGGGCACCAGTGTGGGTGTGCCCTTGGGCGCCGATGCCAAACTCCAAACCATACAAATCGATATCATAGAAGCGAGTAGCAACCGCCTCATCTGGCGCGGCAGCGATCAGTTCAGCTTCAGCGATGGCGGTGAAGGTAAGGCAGAGGCAACTCGGGAAACCGTGATGCGGATCCTGAGCCAGTTTCCGCCTCAACCGTGAGCCATCACAGTGCGGCCGTTGGCCCATTGACGCAAAGCGTTGAGCTTTTCGGCCATCACCACAGATAAGGGGCGGGTCCGACTCAGGGCATCGAGCAGCCAGGCCTGATTGGCCTCCTGCCCCGCAGCCCTCGCAGCATAACGGGCGGAAATAACCGCCTGCTCTATCTCGGCGCCGGAGAAACCTTCACTGGCGCTTGCCAGACTCGCCAATTCCAGCGCGGCCGGATCGATATTGCGCTTACGGCAGTGAATGCGGAAGATCTCCTCCCGGGTGGAGCTGTCCGGCAGGTCGACAAAAAATATCTCATCCAGGCGTCCCTTACGCAGCAGCTCGGGAGGCAGCGCGCTGATATCATTGGCGGTCGCCACCATAAAGACTTCGGACTTGCGCTCTGCCATCCAGGTCAGCAGGGTGCCGAGGATCCGCTTCGAGGTGCCTTCATCGCTGTTACTGCTGCCCAGCCCCTTTTCAATTTCATCTATCCAGAGTACGCAGGGCGCCATCAATTCCGCCATCTCCAGCGCTTTCTTGAGGTTACGCTCCGTCTCGCCTATGTACTTATTGTAGAGTCCAGCCATATCCAGGCGCAGCAATGGCCGCTGCCAGATACCGGCCACCGCCTTGGCCGCCAGGCTCTTGCCGCTGCCCTGCACCCCGAGCAGCATCACGCCCTTGGGCTTATCGAATGCTTGCGCATCGCTGCCAAGGCGCCTGTGGCTCAGCCACTCCTTGAGTCTGGAAAGCCCGGCGACATCGGCAAAGTCACAGGTGTCGTACTCAAATTGCAGCACACCTTCCATATCCAAAAGCGCAAACTTGGCCTTGTTGACCACGGGAATATCCGAGTGACACAAGGCGCCATCATCCCAGATGGCCTTACGGGCAAGACGGCGTGCATCGGCATGGCTCAGACCGCGAAGATTACCGGCAAGCAGTGGGATCACGGCTTCATCGAGACGATTCAAGGCCCCTTTGGCTCGGGCCAGGCGCGCTTCCTCTATGATGAGGTTTTCCAACTGGGCCTGCCCTGGCATGGAAAGGGAGAAATGAGCGCAGTAACGGCTAAGCTCAGGGGGCACATCAAAAGCGTGGCTGACCATCACCAGGGTGTGCTGCAAGGTTTCGTGCTCAAGGGCAATCTCCTTGATCATTCTCACGTTACGCGGCGCCTCAACCACATAAGGGTGAAAGTCACAAAGCACATAGATCCCCTGCTGCTGGCTGGCCTTGATGTGCGCCAGAATATCGGTCGGTTCGGCATTGAATTTCTGCACCCCAACTTCCCTGTCCAGCCGCTTGAGCCCCTGGGTAACACTCCAGCCATACAGGGGCCGCATCAGCACACCGGCCACTCGTTTGAGCAGTTCCAATACCCTGGGCTCCTCATACGTTTCAATTATCACCAAGGGCGTACCGCCCCTGAGCACCCCGGTTAAGTCTTTGACATCCTGCATTCTGGCTTCCCGCACGATAATAACGGACTTAAGAATAACAACATTCCAACATTCGCCACAGCAACGCAAGCAGTGATCCAGCGCACAATTTATCAAGCCTTCCGCCCAAGTCGATTACCAAAGGGTAAACTAGCAAAAAAATCCGCTGCCACAGGCAGCTACAATAACCAAAGGTACCCACACTATGTTAGGCACTCCCCTTAGCCAAGGCGCCGTGCGCGCCATGCTGCTCGGCTGCGGCGAACTGGGCAAAGAAGTTGCGATTGAACTGCAGCGCCTGGGCGTCGAAGTCATCGGCGTCGACCGCTACCCCAATGCCCCTGCCATGCAGGTCAGCCATCGTTTTCATGTGGTCAACATGCTCGATCCCGAGGCGCTGCGCGCCGTCATCGAGCTGGAAAAACCCCATCTGGTCATTCCGGAAATCGAAGCCATAGCCACAGCGACGCTGGCGCAAATGGAGGCCGAAGGCCTGAAGGTGGTACCCACCGCCAGAGCCACCCAGTTGACCATGGACAGAGAAGGCATTCGCCGTCTGGCGGCAGAGACGTTGGGGATCCCCACCTCGCCCTACGTCTTTTGTGACACTGAAGCAGAATTCAATCAGGCGGTGGCCAAAATAGGTTTGCCCTGCGTGGTCAAGCCTGTGATGAGCTCATCGGGCAAGGGCCAGAGCGTGATCCGCGAACAAGCTCAGATAGCCGCGGCCTGGGAGTATGCTCAGCAAGGTGGCCGCGCCGGGCAAGGCCGGGTGATAGTCGAAGGCTTTGTGCCTTTCGACTACGAAATCACCCTGCTCACCATAAGTGCAGTCAACGGCATTCATTTCTGTGCGCCTATAGGCCACAGGCAGGAAGACGGTGACTACCGCGAATCCTGGCAGCCACAGGCCATGAGCCAAGTGGCCCTGGAAAAGGCGCAACAGATAGGCGCCAAAGTGGTTGAGGCGCTCGGCGGCCATGGTTTGTTTGGGGTAGAACTCTTTATCAAGGGCGATGAAGTCTACTTCTCTGAAGTCTCGCCCCGGCCCCACGACACCGGCATGGTGACCCTGATAAGCCAGGATCTGTCCGAGTTTGCCCTGCACGTGCGTGCCATTCTTGGATTGCCGATCGCCAATATCCGCCAGCACGGCCCCAGCGCTTCGGCTGTGGTGCTCAAAGAAGGCGACTCAAACAACCTGCGCTACACGGGCCTTGCAGCAGCGCTGAGCGAAGCCGACACCCAGCTGCGACTGTTCGGCAAGCCGGAGATCCATGGTCGCCGCCGTCTGGGAGTTGCCCTGGCAAGGGATCTGGATATCCAAAGTGCCATAGACAAGGCGCTACGCAGCGCCGCCAAAGTAGAAGTAATTTTTTAAAAGAAGCCGCCATGAGCCAGCATTTTCAGGGTAAGTATGAAGTGGAACTCAAGTTCCGTCTGAATGAATCTTGCAGCAAACAACAACTGCTTGAGCGCCTCAATGCCATGGAGCATGAGTGCATGTTTGCCGATAATCAGGAGGACGACTGCTACTTCGATACCCCGGATGGTCAACTGGCCGCGGCGGACAAGTCTCTGTGCATCCGGGAGATGCAGCCATCCAACAATCTGCTGTGGATCCTCAAGGGCCCGGGAGCGGATTGCTGTGAGGCGGTCAATATCTCGGATGCCGCCAGGGCCCGCAGCATGCTCAGCGCCATGGGCTATGTGCCGGTGCAGCGGCTGCAAAAACGCCGCAGCATCTACTTTATCGGCAAGTGGCATATGACGCTGGACAGCCTGGCGGGGCTCGGCGATTTTGCCGAGCTGGCGATCATGACCGACGATAGCGATAAGCTGGAGCAGCTTCGCAGCGAGCTTTGGCAACTGGCGGCCCGGTTCGGGCTGACCCAAGCCATGTTGGAGCCCTGCTCCTATCGGCAACTGTGCCGCACTATACCTTATTGAGTTAAACCTGGTTAACTGAGTCTCCGCCAATAAAGGCGCGCAGGTTGTCCACGGCAATATCCAACAGCTTCTGCCTGGCTTCTATTGTCGCCCAGGCATTGTGCGGACTTATGCTGACTCCTTTGGCATTGAGTAAGGGGTTGTCTGGCATTGGAGGCTCACTGGAGAGCACATCCACTCCGGCCCGCAACTTGCCCTGATTGAGTGCTGTGGCAAGCGCAATTTCATCCACCAGCCCACCACGGGCGGTATTGATCAAAATCACCCCGGGCTTTAACAGCTGTAGCGAGTCTTGATTGATCATCTTCTCGGTCGCCGCGGTCAGCGGGCAGTGCAGCGAGATCACATCGGCTTCACGATACAGCTGCTCCAGTGGCGCCCAGTTGATGCCTTCGGCCAGGTCATGGCGCTCAGTTCGGGTATGCAGCAGCACCCGCATCCCCAGCGCCCTGGCAATATTCGCCACTCGCGAGCCTATATCACCATAACCGACTATTCCCATCACCTTGCCCGTGAGTGACATCAGCGGTGACAGCGTAAAACAGAAGTCGGCGCACTGGCTCCAGGCCCCCGCCGCCACAGCCTGGTGGTGCTGCGCCACTTGTTGGGTGTGATACAAGAGATGGGCAAAAACCATCTGCGCCACCGCATCCGGACCATAGCCAGGCACATTGGTGACTGTGATGCCAAGGTCGCCGGCGGCCTGTAAGTCGACCACATTGGTGCCCGTGGCAAGAATGCCTACGTACTTGAGCCCGGGCAGCGCCGCCAGTTGCTGCGCCCCGAGCACTGTCTTGTTGGTGAGCAGAATATCGGCGCCTTGGGCGCGTTGCTGCACAAGCTCAGCCGGAGTTCTGTCATAGACGCTAAGCTCCCCAAGCGCCTTGAGTGGCGACCAATCGAGATCGCCGGGATTGAGACAAAAGCCATCCAGAACTACTATTTTTAAGCTCATACTCACCTCTTTGTTACCCCACTCAGAAACGGTATCTTAACCCCAGATTGACCTGTCCCTGCCACAGGGTATCGCCCTTGATATGCCATAAGCACTGATTGGCATCGCAAAACAGGCTGCTGTCACTGTTTATCAGGGTCGCATAACCGCGCACATCGGCAAACAGGGATAGCTGCTCCAGCAGTTGGTAATCCAGCCCCAGCCCAAGTCCCATGGAAAAACGGGTCTCATTACTGCCATACTCGGGACGCAGTTGCGTCAAACCGGCACTGGCGGTGACATAGGGCCGCAGCTTGCCTTTAGGGAAATAGAGCGTGCCCCCCAGATGCAGATAATCAACGCTGAGGTCCATCAGCTTGTCAGCGCCCGGAAAACCATTGCCACTGAGCTCAGTGCCCTGATGGGAGTAAAGCAGATACATGTCACCCGGATCTGACGTCGTCAGCCCCAACATAAAGCCAAAATGACCGGCCTCGGTAATATCCGCACTATTGTTGTCATTAACTGCGCTTTCGCTGGACCTATAGTCCAGATCATTGCCGCCAAAGCTGTAACCGCCGAACGGCGCAACAAACACTTCGGCCTGAGCCTGACCGCTCAGGGCCAAAAGCAAGGGAATTGAATAAGCAAGTTTCATGGCGCTCTCCTTGGGTGAACCCTCTTTAACAGTATGAGCCGCCCCCCAAGGGCTAGGCTCAGCGCATTCCTCTACTGCTCTTGACCCTGTCGTAAGCCGCCTGAATATCCTGAGCCTTACGCTTGGCCAACTCCATCATCTCTTCCGGTAAGCCCTTGGCTACCAATTTATCCGGATGATGTTCATTCATCAATTTACGATAGGCGCGTTTGACATCCTGATCGCTGGCAGACTCTGAAAGCCCCAAGACTTCATAGGCATCGGCAACCGATGGTCTATGATCGCCGGGCGCTTGCTGAAAGCGAAACTCTGCCTGCCAACGCTTGAGCAGCTCATCGAGCTGAAAGCTGCTGAATCCCAGCTCTCTGGCAATCACCTGCAGTATTGCATATTCCTTGTCCTGCAGCTCACCGTCAGACAGGGCTGTCTGGATTTGAATTTCCAGAAACATCTGCTGTACTTCCCGGCGACCAAAGGTGATGCGCCGAAAACGGCGCAGGCTGGCTTCCAGTTCAAAGTCCGGCTCCTTGCCCTCGCGAAACGCCTGCTGGGCATCTTTTCGCGCCGCGCCGCTGAGGCGCAACATATCCATCAGACTGGTGGCCATGCGGATATCATTTTCAGTCACCCGTCCAGAAGCCTTGGCGATATGCCCCATAACGGCAAAAGTGGTGTTGAAAAACTCAGCCTGCCGACTGCCGGCACTTTCCCCCTGAGCAGCTGCCATCCGCTTGTCATATAGATGTCCAAGCCAGATCCCCAGTAAGGCACCGAAGAAACGCCCGAACATAAAGCCGATGACACCGCCGAAAAATTTACCCCAAATACGCATCTGTTATCCCATAGTGTGCCCGCCCTTGGCCGGGCCAATATTCAATCTTGAACTGTCTTATCTTGTGTCTGCTTGCGGGGTCGTGGTTAAACAGCCCCTTTGGCCTGCCTCAGCTCCAGCTGTTGCAACCTGTCCAGTGTGCCGACATCACACCAATAACCGGTGAAATGACTGCCGCTGATAAGCCCCTGCGCCATCTTTTGCCGCAGCAGCGGCGCCAAGGCAAAATGTGTCTCTGCTACCCCATCGAATAATTCGGGGCGATATATTCCCACCCCGGAGAAAGTGTACCTGGGCGCGCCCCTGTCACTGACCCGCGAATAGCCGAATGTTTGCGGCAGCAAGGCGAAGTCTCCCTCGGGATGCTGCGCCGGGTTATCCACCAGAAACAGGTGCGCCAGAGTATCGGCAGCCAAATTGGGCAGCTCAGGCATGGCATCGATAAACACATCGCCGTTAATCACCAAAAAAGGTGCATTACCCAGCAGTGGCAGGGCTTTCTTGATCCCTCCGCCGGTTTCCAGCGCTTCAATCTCACGGCTGTAATGAATCGTCACGCCAAAACGGCTGCCGTCTCCCAGGTGTTCAATCAGTTTGTCTGCCTGCCAAGCGCAGTTGATCACCAATTCTGTCACGCCCATGGCGGCCAAACGTTCAATGTGATACTCAATCAAGGGCTTACCGGCCACGGGCACCAGGGGTTTAGGTAGCTTATCGGTCAAAGGGCGCAGACGCTCCCCTCGACCGGCAGCCAGAATCATCGCCTTCATTTTTGCTCCTGTGCCTCTGCTTGTGGTCTGGACTGTAATTGAGACTGGGTTTGAGCCTGTTGCTGAGTCAGCGGCAATAACTTCAGTCTTACCCAGGAGGAAAGCGCCTGCAACTGAGGATAACGCTCACAGATATCTGCCACATAGCCGAGTGTAAGCGGTATATCCTTGAGATAACCTGACTTGCCATCTCTGTGGTGCAAGCGGGCAAAGATACCCGCCGCCTTCAGGTGTCGCTGCACTCCCATAAGATCGAACCAGCGACTGAAGGTGGCATAATCAACATCTTTGCCAACCAACCCCAGCTCGCGACACTGTTCAAAGAAGGCTTTGAGCAGCGGCTCGACTATCGCATCCGGCCAACGTATATAGCAATCTCTCAGCAGCGAGACTGCATCATAGGTCACAGGTCCCAATACGGCATCCTGAAAATCTATTACCCAAAGCTTACCTTCTTTAAGCATCAGATTACGGCTGTGAAAATCCCTGTGCATACCGACTTGGGGTTGCGCAAGCGCGCTCGCCGTCAGAATAGCAAAGCTTTCGGCCAACATAGTATGCTCAGCGGCTGTCAGGGAGACTTGCCAGTGTTTTTCCAGTAGCCATTCGCTGAAAATCGCCAGCTCGCGCTCGACAAAGGCCGCATCATAGTCGGACAAGGGACCAAGCTCACTTTCCCGCACCGCCGCGATATCCGGCAAAATCGCCAGCGCCTTGAGATACCAAGCACTCACATTGGTTTCAGTCAACTCAGGCAACAACAAGTTATCGCCAAGATCCTGCTGCAGGATAAAGCCCTCCGCCTCATTGAACTCAAGCACCTTGGGCACTCGGATACCCGCTTGATGATATGCCCGTGCCAAAGCAATAAAGGGTTTGTTATCCAATAAGTTGGGCGGAGAGTCTGTGACTATGTAATCACGACCATCCACATTGAGGCGAAAATAACGCCGGAAGCTGGCGTCACCGGAAATCAGCTTGGCTTGCAAGGGCTTACCGAAAAGTTGCTGCAACCAGCACGACATGGAAAGAAATCTGGGGTCAGACAAGGTCATCTCATGGCTCTTGACGAAAAATTGCTTTATTATACCGAGGTAAAAAACAGGAAACAGCCAATAAATACAGAGTTTTTTATGGCTGCGTTGCCCGAGGCAGGATGCAACTTTTCCCTCCGAATACTTGTCCAGACAAAGAAATCTAAATAATTGACCTAAGATGCAGATCCGATATTTTCTGGCACTGAGCCTTTTACCCCCCCTGACGCTGGCTGAACCCCTTTCTCAGGAGGGCGGCAACAACGCTCAATGTGTTATCTTGCCTCCGGTTCCCTACCATCAGGTTGGGGAAAGCAGCGGCCCTTTGGCCGATCAAAAAATACAGATCCATTCGGATGCTTCTTCGGCACAATTGGGGCTCGAGGCCAGCTTTGAAGGCAATGTGACCTTTTCTCAGGCCGGGCGCAGAATTTCCGCTGAAAGAGCCACGGTCAACCAGCAGGAGCAGCAGTTAACCGCTCAGGGCAATCTGGTGTTTCAAGACCCGCTGTTTACCGTGACCGCCGACTCGCTGATGGCGCAGATGCGTTCCAATAACGCTACCCTTGAAGGGGCACAGTACTGGCTTCACGGTCAGCAGGTTCACGGGGATGCCCAGAAACTGGAAATTACCCAAAACAACAACCTGATCCTGAACAACACCAACTTCACCACTTGCCCACCGGATAATGTCTCCTGGCTGCTGGAAGCCGAGAAGATCAAAATCGACAGCAAAGAAGAGTGGGGGGAAATCTGGGACGCCAAACTCAGAATAGGCGGGGTGCCGGTATTCTATATTCCTTACATGACAGTGCCGGTTTCGGAGAAACGCAAGACAGGTTTCCTGTTCCCCAGTTTCAGTTCCAGCACCACCAACGGGGTGGAATTTGCCGCGCCGTTTTATTGGAACATAGCCCCCGAGTACGATCTGACCTTCACCCCACACTATATGTCGTCGCGGGGCTTGTTTACCAAGACAGAATTCCGCTATTTGTTGGGTGATGCAGGTAATCGACAAACGCCTACAGGCCAGTTCAACCTGGAATACCTGGGCAGCGATAACATGCTTGATGGCAGCCCCAACCGCTATATGTATCACTGGGAACACAGCGACGCTCTGGATGAAAACTGGCGGGTGTTAGCCAACTATACCGATGTCTCGGACAACAACTACTTCAACGATCTCAACTCTGATGTCAATCGTGCCACGGACAACCAGTTGTCCCGGGTTGGTGAAATCGCCTATTTCACCGACAACTGGGACTTCAGTGCCAGAGTGCAGGACATCAAAGTATTGGGCAAGGAAGAACGGCCCTATCAGGTGATGCCGCAGCTGAACTTCAACTACCGCACTCCGGGAATGTGGCAAGGCTTGGATTTCAACTTCGCCTCAGAGATAACCAACTTCCGTCACAAAGAAGATATCTACACCACGGCAACACGGGTACATATGGAGCCCAGTATCCTTCTGCCTATTCACGGCCCGGCAGGCTCACTGACCAGTGAAGTCAAGCTGATGCAAACCAACTACTGGCAGCACAATATTCAGCAGTCCGAGCAGGAGAGTAGTATAAGCCGTACCTTGCCTCAGGTGAGAATTCACGGTCAGATAAACTTCGAGCGCTATACCGACTACTTTAACCAGAACTATCGCCAGACATTGGAACCTCAATTCCAGTATCTGTATGTCGGCTATGAAGACCAGTCCAAAATCGGTCTTTATGACACGGGTGAACTGCAACAGGACTATTTCGGCCTGTTCCGCGACCGCCGCTTTTCGGGGCTGGACCGCATCGCCGATGCCAACCAGTTAACCCTGGGTCTGACCACCCGCCTGTTTGATGAGCGTAACCTGGAACAACTGAAGTTCAGCCTGGGCCAGATCATCTATTTCGATGACAGCAAGGTCAGCCTCTATGAAGATGACCTCACGGAGCAACCATCAACTTCGGTACTGGCCGCTGAGCTGGATGCCCGAGTCTACAAAGACTGGTTTGTCAGTGGTGCTATTCAATACGATACCCGTAACAGCTCCAACAAGAAGAGCGAAGCATCTCTGGACTACCGCCCCGGCCCCAACAAGCTGCTACAGTTCAGCTATCGTTATGTGCCGGATCTGCTCAACAGTAACACCAACGACAGAGTGGATATCTCCCAGGCTGGTTTCCGTACTACCTGGCCTATTACCGATGAACTCTATTTTGTCGGTAACTGGTATTACGACCTTAAAGAGGAACGCTCGGTGGAAAGCTATACCGGCTTCCAGTACGAGTCATGCTGCTGGGCAGTGCGTTTGAGCTACCACTACCGTATCAAGACCAACTATGAGGACGACCTCAGGACTGCCGCCCCCAACGAGCGCGAAATGTTCGAAACCGGCGTCTACCTCAACTTTGTAATCAAAGGTCTCGGTGGCTCAGGTCCTCTGGGGGTCAACGACATGTTGGATGAAGGTCTGTTCAACTACCGCAAACCACTTTATCTAAGGAATTAATCAAGATTTGTGGTAGATTGCTGAACCTCGGACAGGACAGAGAGTCCAATCTGGACAACCCGGGCCGCTGCCATCGGCGGCCAACGAAACGAAAATGTGGCAAGGATTTTGTGGATGAAACCCTGTAAGAAACTGATTTTTGGATTTTTTGCTCTAGTCATGAGCCAGGCTTCCCTGGCGGCACCACAACTGCTGGATCGCGTTGCGGTGCAAATCAACGACGGCATAGTGCTGGAAAGTGAAGTCCAGAACATGGTCGACACAGTCAAGGCCAACGCCAAGGCCGCCGGCCAAAGCCTGCCTTCAGATCAGGCACTGCGCACCCAGGTTATTGAGCGTTTGATCCTGACCCGTCTGCAACTGCAGATGGCCGACCGTATCGGCCTGCATATCGGGGATCTGCAGCTGGACCAAACAATAGAGAATATCGCCAAGCAACAGAACATGACGGTCGCCCAGATGCGTGCCGAAATTGAAGCCGATGGCAACAGCTTCAGTCAATACCGCGAGCAACTGCGTGAAGAAGTGACTCTGGGTGAAATCCAGCGCATTCAAGTACAACGCCGAATCCAGGTTTCACCCCAGGAGATCAACAGCCTGGTGAAACTGATCAAGGAACAGGGCCTGAAAGACGTCGAATATCAGGTTGGCCACATACTGATCGAAGTGCCTTCCAACCCCAGCTCAGAGCAATTGGAAGCGGCCAGTAAACGTGCCAATACCGTATTGGAACGTCTGAAATCCGGCGCAAACTTCCGTGAAACAGCCATTGCTTCCTCCGCAGGCCCCAAAGCGCTGGAAGGTGGTATCTGGGACTACATGAACATCAATGAGATGCCAACCCTGTTTGCCGAAGTCATTGCTGATGCCAAAACAGGCGACATCATAGGCCCCATTAAGAGTGGTGCCGGTTTCCATATCATCAAAATTATGGACGCCCGCGGCCTACAGACTCAGGAAGTTGAGGAAGTCAGAGCCCGCCATATTCTGCTCAAGCCATCACCAATTCTGTCTGAAGATAGAGCTAAAGCGATGTTGCAGCAGTTCCTCAAACAGATCCGCAGCGGTGAAGCCAAGTTTGAAGATCTGGCGCGCCAGTATTCGGAAGATCCCGGCAGCGCCACCAAAGGCGGTGAGCTGGGATGGGCTGCCCCAAGCATTTATGTGCCCGAGTTTGCCCAAACACTCAACAGCCTGAAGCAAGGTGAAATCAGTGAGCCCTTCCGTTCAACCCACGGCTGGCACATCACTCAGCTGGAAGAGAGACGCAAAACCGATGCCACGGATCAGTTCAATACCAACCGTGCGCATCAGTTGATCTTCCGCCGCAAATTCAACGAAGAGTTACAAAACTGGCTGGACGAAATGCGGGCCGACGCATACATTGAACTCTTCGACCCAGAAACTGACAGAGGTTAAGTCGCTTGGATATTAAACGTATTGCCATTACCCCCGGAGAGCCTGCCGGCATAGGTCCGGATCTGGTAGTACAGCTGGCGCAGCGCGACTGGCCGGCCGAGCTGGTTGTGTGCGCGGATCCTGCCTTATTGCAGGCGCGCGCCAAGATGCTGGGGCTCAGTCTCCAGCTCAAGCCTTATCAACCAAGCCAAGCGGCCAAGCCACAGCAAGCCGGTAGTTTGACCATAGTGCCCTTTCCCATGGCCTGTGAGCCGCGCTGCGGCGTGCTCAATGAGCAAAACAGCGCCTATGTGGTCGACACCCTGCGTTATGCAGGTGAAAAGAACATGAACGGCGAGTTTGACGCTGTAGTGACAGGTCCGGTTCACAAGGGCATTATCAATCAGGCCGGGATCCCTTTTTCCGGCCATACCGAGTTTTTTGCCCATCAGGCCGGTTGCCAGGATGTGGTGATGATGCTCGCCTGCCCAGGTCTGCAGGTAGCCTTGGTGACCACTCACATTCCACTGGCTTACGTTTCCAAGGCGATCACCCGTGAACGCCTGCATCAGATCATCAAGATACTGCACCAGGACTTGGTGAATAAGTTTGCCCTGGACAACCCCAAGATTTATGTCTGTGGCCTCAATCCCCATGCCGGTGAAGATGGTCATCTGGGTCGGGAAGAACTGGATGTGATCATCCCGGCGCTGAACGAGCTCAGAGAACAGGAGCAGATGCGCATTATAGGCCCTCTGCCTGCCGATACCCTGTTCCAACCCAAATATCTGCAAGACGCCGATGTGGTGCTGGCCATGTACCACGACCAGGGCCTGCCCGTGCTCAAATCACAAGGCTTTGGCAAGTCGGTCAACATTACGCTGGGCCTGCCCTATATCCGCACTTCGGTGGATCATGGCACGGCACTGGAACTCGCAGGCACAGGCAAGGCCGATATCGGCAGCTTCGTCTGTGCACTCAACAAGGCCATAGAACTGGCCGGTAAAAACTGATCCAACTGAGTATCAATGAGCAATAAAGTACACTTAGGCCATACCGCCAGAAAACGTTTCGGACAAAACTTCCTGACCGACGACAATGTGATCAACCGTATTGTGGCGGCTATCGCCCCGGATAATGAGCATGTCATGGTCGAAATCGGCCCGGGTCTTGCGGCCCTGACCGAACCTGTGGCCAGTGCCATAGACAAGCTGACCGTGGTCGAGCTGGATAGAGATCTGGTGGAACGTCTGAAGCAGCACCCGGTATTGAAAGACAAGCTGGAAATCCATCAGGGTGATGCCCTGCAGTTTGACTTCAACAAACTCATGGTCGAGGGCAAGAAGCTCAAGGTCTTCGGTAACCTGCCATACAATATCTCCACGCCGCTGATGTTCCATCTGTTTGAATATGCCGAGCAGATCACCAACATGCACTTCATGTTGCAAAAAGAGGTGGTACTGCGGCTTTCAGCCAGCCCGGGCAGCAAGGCCTATGGCCGCCTCACCGTCATGGCCCAATACTATTGCCAGGTAGTGCCGGTACTGGAAGTGCCTCCGGGCAGCTTCACGCCGCCACCTAAAGTAGATTCCGCCGTAGTGCGTCTGGTGCCCTATGAAACCAAACCCTGGCCGGCCAAAGACGTTGCCATGCTCAGCAAGGTAACCAGCACCGCCTTCAATATGCGCCGCAAGACCCTGAGAAATAACCTCAAGGGGCTGCTTGATGATGCCGATTATGAGACCCTGGGAATCGATCCCGGCCTCAGACCCGAGCAGATCAGCGTCGAGCAATATGTCGCCATCGCCAACTTACTGAGCGACCGCCAGGCATAACATCCGGACGCCGGTCGGCGTCCTTCCTTTCCATCAGAGATTTTGGCCAGGAACTTAAGATGAACCCCCAGAAAAGCCGTATCAGAGTCGAGGTGCAGACCCAGTATATAGAACACCAGTCTGCGCCGGATGAAGACAAGTATCTTTTCAGCTACACCATCACAATTATCAACCTGGGTGATGAGGCGGTGACCCTCAAGAGTCGCCACTGGGTGATAACAGATGGCAATGGTCAACAAAGCGAAGTTCAGGGTGCTGGTGTCGTCGGCGAAACTCCGAGGATCAAGCCCAATACCGCCTACCAATACAGCAGCGGCACAGTGCTGGAAACGCCGCTGGGCTTTATGGAAGGCAGCTACCTGATGGAAACCGATTCGGGCGAGAGTTTCTACGCCCAGATCCCTCCTTTCCGCCTGGCTGTACCCGGCCAGGTGCACTAATGGGCAGATAACTGTGGCTCACTATTTTGTCGGCGATATTCAAGGCTGTTTCAACGAGTTGCAACGCCTGTTGGAGAAAGTCGATTTTAATCCCTCCAAGGACGAGCTGTGGGCGGTCGGCGATCTGGTCGCCCGCGGTCCGGATTCTCTCTCGACCTTGAGATTCTTCCGCGATCTCGGCGACTCGGCCAAGTCTGTGCTGGGTAATCATGACCTGCATTTACTGGCCGTCAAGGCCGGGCTCAAACGCGCCAAACCCAGCGACAAGCTACAACCGCTACTGGACGCTACAGATATAGACAGTCTCATCGACTGGATTAGAAACCAGCCTTTGATGCGTGAGTTGCCCGAACACAAACTCATCATGACCCACGCAGGCGTGCCGCCCCAGTGGGACATCCAAACCTTGCGACAGGAAGCGGACGCCGTCAGCCAGGCATTGCAAAGAGCCGACTATTTAGACAGTCTCATCGCCCGGATGTACACAGAAGAGCCGGAAGACTGGTCCGGTGCGCTCAGTGGCCTGCCCAGACTCAGGTACTGTATCAACGCCCTGACCCGAATGCGTTACCTCTATCTCGACGGCGCTCTGGACTTCAGCTGCAAGGTGCCGCCGGCCAAATGCGAAGATCCCAATCTCAAACCCTGGTTTTTATTCCCATCAAACACAGCTGACTACACCCGGGTCTTTGGTCATTGGGCCGCCCTGATGGGCAAGGTCGATGGCGAAAGACTGCAGGCGCTGGATACCGGCTGCTGTTGGGGAGAACACCTAACACTCTGGCACCTGGAAACCGATCAAAAAATTACCCAATCCAGGTTAAAAAAAGGTTAAGCTTAGCTGACATACGCCGATAACCATTTGGTAACGTGCCTATGAAAACTAAAAGATTTTTCCAAGAGAAAAACCACAACCTTATCCGGAGTAGCCTATGAAGTTGAATGTAGCAACCCGGGTCATAGCAGGATTTGCCGTAGTCACCCTGCTATTGATCCTGCTTGGTGCTGTTTCCTGGTTCACCAACAATGAACTGAAAAACACGACAGAAGTTCTACAACAACTGAGTATTCCGGCACTGAAATCAACCGGCGAACTGAGTGAGACCCTCAGCGAGCAGCAAAGGTTGGTTCTGGTGGGTTACCATGTCCCCAAGGCCAATAAGCTGCCGCCGATCCAACAACTGTTTGGTAGTCAAAAGCAAAGCTTCAAGGCGCAATTTGCCAGTCTGTCGAAACTGGTACAGCACGAACCCGGACTCAAAGAGATCCTGCCCCAAGTAGAGCGCAATTATCAGGCCTTTATCAACACCAGCGAACGCATGATGGCCGACCACCTCAGTGCGCTGGAACAGCAGGAAAGCCTCAATAAACAGCGGGATCAACTGGAGACAACCGCCGATGATGCCGCCAGTCTGCTGCTGGACCTGATGGATCTTGAGCAAAGTGAAAACACCACAGAGCGGGAAATTGCCGCTTCTGCCGCAGCACTGGACAGCAATGTCACAAATCTGATCAGCACGGTTTACGATCTGGTGGCCACCGAAGACCGCAGCAAATACGAGATCATAGTCAAAGAACTTAGCTATATCAGCAACGAAGCCGAGGCCAAACTGGAATACATCAGTCGTCACGGCGACGGTGTCATCGATGCCGACATACTCAATGAAATGACCAGCGAGCTTGGCAAACTCAACCAGCATCTTAAAGGCAAAAACTCGATTCAGGCCCAGAAAGCAATCCAACTTGAACTCAAGGCCAGTACTCAGGTGGCACTGGCTCAAGTGGAAACCGACAAACAAAATGCCAATCAGGCAATGGCAGCCCTTTCCGGGGCCATCGAAACCCTGACCAACGAGATCAATGCCAAAACCCTGGCCAGTATCGACTCGGCCAGTATGCAGACCCTATTGGTGGTGCTGGTAGCTATTTTGGTAGCCATAGCCGTGAGTATTGCCGTGGTGAAACCACTGACCGCATCACTCAACCGTATCAATCAAGCATTGAATATCCTCGCTTCCGGTGACTTGACCCATAAACTGGATGACTCAGGCGAGGATGAGTTTGCCGAGCTTTCCCGCAACTGCAACCGCCTTATCGACAGTCTCAGAGGTCTTATTCGCGGCATTTTGGATAGATCCAACCAGTTGGCAGCCGCCGCCGAACAAACCTCGGCAGTCACCTCACAAACCACTATCGGGATCCAGGAGCAAAAGAGTCAGGTAGATCAGGTAGCCACAGCCACCACAGAGCTGAGCTCAAGTGCCCAGCAGGTATCCCACAGCGCAGATCACGCCCTGAGCCAGATTAAACAGGCCGATGAAGAAGCTCAGAATATGCGGATCATTGCCGAGGAAAACCGCCGCACCATAGAAGCACTGGCCGACGAAGTCGCCAAGGCGGGACAGGTGATCAACAAGGTGCACTCAGACAGCGACGCCATTGGCTCGATTCTGGATGTGATCCGCGGCATTGCCGAGCAAACCAATCTACTGGCTCTCAACGCCGCCATCGAGGCCGCCAGGGCCGGTGAACAGGGACGCGGCTTTGCCGTTGTGGCCGATGAGGTACGCAACCTCGCCTCCCGCACTCAGGAATCGACCCAGGAGATCCAGCAGATGATCCAGGTGCTGCAAACAGGCACCCAAGAGGCGGTCGCTGTCATGGAACAAGGCCGCGCCCAGGCCAACTCCTGCGTCGCCAAGACAGAGCAAGCCAATCAGGCTCTGGAAGCTATCAGCGAATCTGTTCATCAGGCCTTCGATGCCGGCACCCAAATCGCCAACGCCGCTCAGGAGCAGAACCTGGTCAGCCAGCAGGTTTCAGAAAAACTGGAACATATTGCACTGATCTCGGAAGAAACCGCCTCAGGCGCCGATCAGACCGCCCAATCCAGCCATCAGGTGGCGCAACTCGCCGAAGAGTTGCAGGCTTCAGTTGGCGAGTTTAAAGTTTAACGCCAATGGTTGGCCGGAGCCGAGAATGTTTCACCGTCTGAATAGAGAGAAAACTCGGCGCTCAAACCAGAGGTCAGTGGATTGACGCCCCAAAGACTCCAAAGCAGAGCCAGGCTTTGGGGCTCAAAGAAGGCATAAATCCACCATTGGTTATTCCCCTCATCGATTACTTCTGTGTTTCACCTCTACCTACAGCAACAGGCACAAGCAACAAAAGTGACACAAAAACCTGTTTTATTTATTGACAATCAACCTCTGTCGCTTGTTAGCTTGCAGATAAGGAAATTAGCGGGAGCTTTCAATGGAATACAGACGTATCCCCCACTCTACTCTGGAAGTAAGCAAACTGTGCCTCGGCACCATGACCTGGGGCGAGCAAAACAGCCAGGCCGAGGCCTTCGCCCAGTTAGATATGGCCCTAGCCGAAGGGATTAACTTTATCGACACTGCCGAGATGTATCCGGTGCCGCCCAAACCCGAGACTCAGGGTGAGACCGAACGCATTCTTGGCGCCTATCTCAAGGCCCGCGGCAATAGAGACAACCTGGTGATAGCTACCAAGGTGGCGGCTCCCGGCGGCAAGAGTGACTATATCCGCAGCAAGATGGCACTGGACTGGCGCAACATCCAGCTGGCGGTGGATGCTTCGCTGCAGCGCCTGGGCGTAGACTGTATCGATCTCTATCAAATCCACTGGCCCCACAGAAACTGTAACTTCTTCGGCGAACTCTTCTATGAGCAGCAGGAGTCGGAGTCGATGACCCCCATCCTGGATACCCTAGAAGCCTTGAGCGAAGTGATCCGCGCCGGCAAGGTGCGCTATATCGGGGTCTCCAATGAAACCCCATGGGGCCTGATGAAATACCTGCAACTGGCCGAGAAACACGGCCTGCCGCGAATTGTCAGCGTGCAGAACCCCTATAACCTCTTGAATCGCAGCTTTGAAGTAGGCATGAGTGAAATAAGCCACCGCGAAGAGTTACCGCTGCTGGCCTACTCACCATTGGCCTTTGGCACCCTCACAGGCAAGTACCTCGACGGTCAGTGGCCGGCAGGCGCCAGGTTGACCCTGTTCAAGCGCTTCGCCCGCTATACCGGCACCGAGTTGGCGCTTGAGGCCACCGAGGCCTACGTCAAGCTGGCCCAAAAATTCCACCTGAGCCCGGCACAGATGGCACTGGCATTCGTCAACTCCCGTCCCTTTGTGGGCAGCAATATCATAGGCGCCACCAATCTGGAGCAATTAAAGGAGAACATTGCCTCCTCGCAACTTAAGCTGAGTGATGAACTGCTCGGTGAACTCAACTCGCTATCGAGGCGATTTCGCCTGCCCTGTCCTTAATAACTGAGATATTTCGCCTTGCATTGGGCGCACAAATCCATAAAGATCTGTGCGCCCTTTTGATTGAAGATCCACAGCAATGAGCACTCCACAATTGCGCGCCCAGTTTCCCGCGCTCACCCAGATGTTGGGGGATTATCCCCTGGTCTATCTCGACACGGCCGCCACCAGCCAAAAACCCCAGCGGGTGCTGGAAGCTATGGCGCGTTTCTACCGTGAAGATTGCGCCAATGTGCACAGAGCGGCCCATCAGCTTTCCGCCCGGGCGACCCAGGCCTACGAAGCTGTGCGTGATGCCTTGCAAGATTTTATCCATGCCGCCCGGCGGGAAGAGATCATCTTCACCCACGGCACCACCGAAGCCATCAATCTGCTGGCCTGGGGCCTTGGCGAGCGCTTTGGCAAGGATGACCTCATTCTGGTCGACAGCTGCGCTCATCACGCCAATCTGCTGCCCTGGCAACAACTGGCCAAACGCAGTGGTGCCAGGCTGGAACCCATTCCGCTGGATAAAGATCTGCGCCTCAATAAGGCGGCCTTTAGTCTGCTGCTCCAGCAAAGGCCCAAATTGGTGGCCCTCAGCCATGTTTCCAATGTATTGGGTACAGTCAATGACATAAAAGCCTTGTGTCAGGATATTCGCGCCGCCGGCGCCATCAGTGTGGTGGACGGTGCCCAGGCCGTTGCTCACCTGCCGCTGGACATGCAGCAACTGGGGTGCGACTTTTATGCTTTTTCCGGCCACAAGATGTATGGCCCCAGCGGCATAGGTGTACTCTGGGGCCGCTATGAATTGCTGGACACCTTGGAGCCACTGCTGACCGGCGGTGAGATGATAAAAACCGTCAGTTTCCAAGACAGTACATTTGGCGACTTGCCCAACCGCCTCGAGGCCGGCACCCCGCCGATCGCCGAGGTCATAGGTCTGGGAGAGGCCATCGCCTTTCTCGAACAGCAGGACAGACAAGCCCTGGCGCTTGCCGAACAAAAACTGCTGAACAAGCTGCAACAGGGGTTATCCGCCATTGCCGGGGTCGAACTTTACGCCGCCCACGGGGATAATCTGGGCGCCGTGGCCTTTAATCTCAAGGGGGAGCATCACCAGGATGTAGGCATACTGCTGGATCAACAAGGCATAGCGGTACGCTGCGGCCATCATTGCGCCATGCCACTGATGTCGCTGATGGGTATCAAGGGCTGCTGCCGGGCCTCTGTGGGGATCTACACTGATGAGCAAGATATCAAACGTTTTCTCGATGCCCTGAAGGCAAGCGCCGAACTACTGGGATACTGAACCATGACAGAGCAAACACTCACTGCTGCCGACTTTATCCAGTTTGCCAAGCAAACCCAGGCGCCACTGGCCGACTTATTTGAAGCCGTCTCCTCGGCCAATAATTGGCAGGACAGATACCGCCAGTTAATGCAAGGCGCCAAGCTGTTACCGGCCCTGCCACCCGAGCTGCAAACTGAAGCCGCCCGGGTACGCGGCTGTGAAAGCGCCGCCTGGCTCTATTACTGTCAAATCGATGGTAAGCATCTGTTTATTGCCGACAGCGAGGCCCGCATCGTCAAGGGGCTGATCGCCCTGTTGCTGCATGCTGTGAATAACAGCGACAGCCAAACCCTGGCGCAATTTGAGCCCAAGGCTTATCTCAAGCAACTGGGTTTGGAGGGGCAACTGAGCCCATCACGCAGCAACGGCCTCTATGCCCTGATAAGCAGAATCATCGAGCTCAGCCGAGGGTAATGCCATGATGCTTTTTTCAGCGCTTCAACTGTCAAGCTCACATCGGAGAATAATTTTGCGGCCTGGTTGGCATTTTTCCAATTAAGCTTCACTTACCATCTGGTTCCAGAGTCGGAGCGTAGCTCAGCCCGGTAGAGCGCTGTCTTCGGGAGGCAGGGGTCGCAAGTTCGAATCTTGTCGCTCCGACCAATCAAACCGCTATCCAAGCGGCATAAAGACTCAAGGGCAGGTTCATCGAACTTGCCCTTGTTGTTTCTGCCCCGTCACACTGCCACAACCATCATCAAGCCGGCAAGCAACAGACAAGTGCCGAGCACGTATTGCAGCTGTTTCTTAGCCAGCACTTTACAGGTTACCTCCCCTACCATGCTGAGGATCAACACCGTCGCGCCAATCCCCACCAGATAGCCCAAGAACAAGTTGGAGCCACTGAGGGTCCAGTCGGCTACACCCAGATTGGCGCTGCCCAGGGTGTAGCCATGAGCAAATGCCAACATGCCAACCATTGCCGCAGCGATATGGGTGGCAAAACAGATATTACCGGCAATCAACATGCCGAGCACAAACATGGACAAGAGGACAAAGGATTTACTGACGATAAGCGCCACCGAGGTTTGCGCCATCAAAGTACCGGCCAACATCACCAGCACAAAGGAGAGAGGTACTGCCCACAAGGCTTTACCACCAAGCTGCGCCGACCAGACACCGACGCCCACGGCCACCAGCAGACTGGCCAACAACATCAGTGGGTTGAGTTGCATCACCTGCTCGGGAAAGCGTCCCACAACCCCCATCGACAACAGCAGACTGGCGCCAACACCCAAGAACAGCCAAGATCTGCCAGCAAACAAGGACCGCATCATAAGCACCTCTCACTTGCCGAGTGACTATGCTTTAACCTTATACCTTACAGTTAAAAAATGCTTGACCTGGCACAAACTCCTGACAAATAACCTCACTTTAATTGACTTGCATAACACAGACTCAGGACTTACTATCCTTGGGTCTTTAAATGTATTTTTGATTAATCCTATGTATTCCCCAATCGACTCATTGCTCATGCAACAGACTTGGTGGCGCAGCCCAAACCGGCGGCGTCAGGATTAAACATAGGTAAAATCATATCTTCCGGGCCGCCATAAGGCGGCCTTTGTGTATCTGTACGTCTTATGGCTCCGGCAATCTCAAGGAGAACAAGATGAAACAGATCATACTCACAGGCGACAGACCCACAGGCAAACTGCATATCGGCCACTATGTTGGTTCGCTCAGGCAAAGAGTCCAGGTTCAGGACGAATTCGATCAGAACGTAATGATCGCCGACTATCAGGCTTTGACCGACAACGGCCATAACCCGGCCAAGGTGACCGACAATATTCTCGAAGTCATGGCCGACTACCTGGCGGCCGGGTTGGATCCGGCCAAGACACGTTTTTGCCTGCAAAGCGCACTACCGGCGCTGTCGGAACTCACCTGTATCTACTTGAACTTGGTGACGGTTGCCCGGCTTGAGCGCAATCCCACAGTCAAGGCGGAGATCCAGCAAAAAGGTTTTGAGCGCAGCCTACCGGCGGGTTTTCTGGTCTACCCCGTCAGTCAGACCGCTGATATTACCGCCTTTCGGGCCACTCATGTGCCTGTGGGTGAAGATCAGTTGCCCATGCTGGAGCAAAGCAATGAAATCGTCCGTCGCTTCAACAACCTGGTGGGGGCTGAAGTGCTCAAGGAGTGTCAGGCGATTCTCAGTGACACAGGCCGCCTCCCGGGGCTCGACGGTAAAGCCAAGATGTCCAAATCCCTTGGCAATACCATAGAACTGGGAATGAGCAGTGATGAACTCAAGCAAGCGGTGTTTTCCATGTATACGGATCCCAACCATCTGAGAGTAGAAGATCCGGGTAGAGTCGAAGGCAACACGGTATTCAGCTATCTCGATGCCTTCCATCCGGACAAGCCCTTGGTAGCCGAGCTCAAGGCCCATTATCGCCGAGGCGGCCTCGGCGATATGAAGTGCAAAAGGATACTCAACGACTGCCTGCAGGAATTACTCGCGCCCATGCGGGAGCGGCGCAGGCAAGCCCTGGCAGACAAAGGGCAACTGCTGGCGATACTGCAAAAAGGTACGGAAGAAGCCAGAGCCATCAGTGATGCCGTACTGCAAGATGTCAAAGCCGCCATCGGGCTTAATCTGCTTCGCTAAACGATTGTTCACTCAGCCAAGAGTCTATAAGCCCGGCACTTGGCTGAGCCTCTCACAGAAACAACTCCCCCTGTTGGCACTCATACTAACCTTGATACTGCGAGCGCTATCCAGCCAGGCTGTTTTTTACTGTTGATACTGCGAGCGCTATCCAGCCAGGCTGTTTTTTACTGGGCAGTTTATTGCAGTGCTGTATCATGCCAAGCTATGCCAACGCCGCCGAACAAAGTGTGGCAATCAACTATATCCATGGAGAAGGCCAGGCCAAGGGTAGCAAACTGGCTTATCAGCTGTATCTGGATCCCCTGAAACCTATCAGTGGAAATTTTGAACTGCCCCTGAAAGCCAGTATCAACTTTTGGGAATGCGGCGAAAATAACCAGCATGATGTCAATCATCTGCTGGCCATGTCACCCATATTGAAATACCCGCTGATGAGGGGACAATGGCTGGACTTTTATCTGGAGGCCGGGATAGGCTTTGCCTTCAAATTTGGCAGTGAGCGCAAACAGACAGGCTCCATCACCTACCTGCATTATTCCAATGCGGGCCTCAGCAAACCCAACCCAGGGCTCAACTTTGTCAACCAGGCCTATAGCTACCGTTTCTAACACCCTTTTAGGGGATCGGGCCAATCAATTTAGCGGATGATTGGCCCGAAAATAGGCCCACTCTTCCACAATGCTGCCATCCGGCAGGTGACAATAGCCTACAGTGCCCTTTTGTTCCTGAACCAGCTCCAGCTTACCGCCGGATTCGACACAAAATACCGCTGCCGGATTAGGGCTTCCCACAGTATCTTTCAGACTCTCGGACCCGGTTTTTGCCGCCTCTTCAGAGCAGCCCCCCAACAGCAGCACAGTGCCCACAATCATTACAGTTAATACTCGCATCTTGGCTCCTTGCTCAGTCCCTTGGGCGCGCCCAATTGCCACCGCAGACTTTCCAGTATCAGCTCAAACAAACTCCAAGCTACAAGGAGATAGCAAGGTCTGCAAGCGAATGAGCCACTTATCCAAGTTAATGATTTGAAAGTTATGAATATTGTTAAAAGTAAGCAGCAATTTTTGCCAGGCAGATCATGATTTTTCCAATTTGATCAGGCTTGTTTTTTGGTGTTTGACAGTAAAGCGGGTAAAGTGTCGCGGTTATCACCTTTTTTGATACAAGGCATTAGCCTGCAATTGATAAAAGACCTACAAACATAATAATACAGACAAGGGAAGAGTATGAGCGACTCCAACTCCTGTGCAGGCAATGACCTGCGCGAAGTCAAGCAACTGGGAATGTGGGCCTCCATCGCCAGTTTAAGCTATATCTTCTGGCTGGTCGGCGGTATGGAACTGGTTGAACGTATCGCCTACTACGGCGTTAAGGCCAGTGCCGGACTCTATGCCAAGGCGCCGGCTTCCGAAGGCGGCCTAGGTATCAGCCTCAGCGATTACGGCATCATTATTTCACTCTGGGCCTTGCTGCAGACCTTTGTGCCGGTATTTACCGGCGGGCTCTCAGATAGAGTGGGCTACAAAGAGACCATCTTTGCCTCAACCATCATCAAGATCTGTGGCTACCTCTGTATGGCCTTCTTCCCCAGCTTCTGGGGCTTTTTGTTCGGTGCCATGCTGCTGGCGGCCGGTACCGGCATCTTCAAGCCCGGCATCCAGGGAACGCTGGTGCTGTCCACCAACCGTAACAACACCTCCATGGCCTGGGGTATCTTCTATCAGGTGGTAAATATCGGTGGCTTCCTTGGCCCCTTGGTGGCGGTGCATATGCGGCAGCTGTCCTGGGACAATGTGTTCTACGCCTGCGCCGCCATTATCTCGCTCAACTTCCTGTTCCTGCTGACGTACAAAGAACCGGGTAAAGAGCAACGCCTGGAACGGCAACGTAAGATCAAGTCCGGTGAACTCAAGCAGGAAATGCTTTGGAAAGATGCCTGGAGCGAACTGAAAAAGCCGGTAGTCATCTACTATATGCTGGTGTTTTCCGGCTTCTGGTTCCTATTCAACTCCCTGTTTGACGTGCTGCCTATTCATATTGCCGAATGGGTGGATACCAGCGTGATTGTCACCAGCCTGTTTGGCCCTGAAGGCACCAGCAACGGCATACTGCAATTCTGGCTCGGGCTGAACAACGAAGGTACCAAGGTCATGCCGGAAGGCATGCTCAACCTCAACGCGGGTCTGATTATGACCAGCTGCTTCCTGATAGCCGCTCTGACCGCCAAGTACCGTATCACCAGCGCCATGCTGGCCGGCTGTCTGCTGTCTATATTTGCCTTTGTGTTGATCGGTGCCACCCATGCGGCCTGGTTTATCGTGTTGGCTATCGCCATGTTCTCCCTCGGCGAAATGATGATAAGCCCGAAGAAGAACGAATTTATGGGCAATATCGCCCCCGAAGGCAAGAAGGCCATGTACCTCGGCTTTGTGATGTTGCCACAGGGCATAGGCTGGGGCCTGGAAGGCTATTTCGGCCCCAAACTCTATGAGATCTTTGCCTCCAAAGAGATCTTCTCCCGTGAGATGCTGCTGGATAAGGGCATGTCACAGAAGGATGTAGCCGCCATTCCGCAGGGGGAAGCCTTTCATAAACTGGTTGAGTTCACCGGCCAAAGTGGCCGCGAGCTGACTGAGATCCTCTACCAGAGCCACAACATAGGCATGGCCTGGTACATCATAGGCGCCATAGGCACCATTTCCGCCGTCGGCATCTATATCTACGGTAAGTGGCTGCTGAGAATGCAGCAGGCCCAAGCCTGATTGGAAACGCCACCTCAGGGTGGCGTTTTTTATATTGATTGTAAATGAGAGCTTGATCCCGCCAAGGGAACAGGCCAAAGTCTATGCTTAAAATAGCCATAAATAGAATGCAACTATTTGTATCCAAGGAAGTTTTATGCTTTTTAACCATCATCTTCACCGGCAGATAGATTCATTGAAACAGCGGCTCGATGAACAGAGCCAGCAGCACCAGGCGACACTGGAGCAATTGCAGTTGCAACTGGGGCAGCTTAAACAGGAAAGGAACCAGGCACTGGCGCAAAACCGCGACTTCGCCGCCATGTTGGCCTGCCAGAACCAGGGCGGGCTCATGTTGCAATCGGTACGCGAGGCCATGGCCGAAGACGCCGGACGTCTGCTTGAGGAGCAAAGCAAACTGGAGCAACTCAACGCCCTGTTCGAGCAAACCCGCAGCGCCGTTGCCAGGCTGGGAGAGCGAGCCCATCTGCTCAGTTCACAGTCACAGCATAGCCTGGGAACAGTGGCGCAGCTGGATACCAGTACCCAAAGCATCAGCCAGTTTGTCAGCGCCATTCAGGGCATTTCGGCACAGACCAACCTGTTGGCACTCAATGCCGCCATCGAAGCCGCCCGCGCCGGAGAGGCAGGTCGCGGCTTTGCGGTGGTGGCCGATGAAGTCCGGCAGTTGGCGGCCAAGGCCAGTGACGCCAGCCAACAGATAGAGCAGTTGGTGCAACAGATCATCACTCAGTCAGAAAGCATACGAACCCTGACAGATGACAACCAAGGCTGCGCCGATGAAGTGGCCAGCTCGGCGGTGCAGATAGACACTGTGGTCACTCAGGTATTGGCGCAATCGGCGCAGATGCAACAGGTGATCAGCCATGCCGCGACAGTGTCTTTCCTCAACACCACCAAGCTGGATCATGCGGTATGGAAGCAGAATATCTATGAACTGCTGCAAAACCAGTGTTTTGATCAGCCGGTAAACAGCCACCATGACTGCCGTTTGGGTAAGTGGTACTACGAAGGACAAGGCGCCAGCCTCTATAGCTCACTCCCGGGGTTCCGCGAGTTGGAAGCGCCGCATGCATTGGTGCACGAAAGTGGCCGCCTGGCGCTGCAACAGGCCGCAGCCGGCAACACCACAGAGCAGGTAATGGCGCTGCAACGGATGGAAGATGCCAGTATGCAGGTGGTACTGGCCATAGATAGCATTATCGCCGCAGTTCAGTAGCCGTCAGTAAAATCGTCAGTAAGCGACCGATTCCACCTCTTCCCGGGTCAACTCTCTGGCTTCGCCCTCGGCCAGAGAGTCATCCAGCACTATCTGACCTATCTGACTGCGATGCAGCGCCAGCACAGGGTTACGAAAGCGGCCGAACATGCGTTTTATCTGGTGATACTTGCCTTCGGTGAGTATCACCTCGGCCTCATGGCTTGCCAACATTTTCAGCTCGGCCGGCGCTGTGATGACGTTTTCAAACTCAAAGAAGAATCCGCGCCTGAAAGCCTCAATATAAGTGTCATCCAGCGGATTGGCCAGACGCACCCGATAACGCTTGGCTTTACTCGATGAAGGCAGGGTCAACGCCTGGGTCCAGCGGCTATCATTACTGAGCAGCACCAGTCCGGTACTCTGCTTATCCAGGCGGCCGGCGATATGCAGCCCTGGCACCAATGCCGCCGGGGGCAGGCAGTCGAGCACGGTTTTATGCTCGGGATCCTGGGTGGCACTCACTACTCCGGCAGGCTTGCTCAGCATCCAATAGACAGGGTTTTGCCGCTGCAGCCATTGCCCATCGAGACGAATATGACTGAACTCATGGATAAGCCTGTCTGCGGCAAACACCTGCTCGTCATCGAGCCAAACCCGGCCATCGGCAAGCAATTGCCTGGCCTGTTTACGGGGAATATTCAGCTGCCCGGCGAGAAACCTGTCCAGCCGTCCCCTCTTACTGCGCATCGTTTAAGGCGCCTTTAGCTTCAATCCGATAAGCGCAGCGACGTGAACCATCCAGAATATGTTCGCGGCGACTGATCTCCACTTCGGGCCCCAGCAACTGCCGGAACAGCGCCAACTCAGAGCGACAAAAGTTCTGGCAACTCGTGGCCGCCGCACAAATGGGGCAATGGTTTTCCAGCAGCCAAAAGCCGGTACTGTCCGCTTCAATCTGCGCCATATAGCCTTCACGGCTTCGGATCTCGGCCAGGCATTCCAGCTTATCGGCCAGGGAAGCGGCAGCGGCCATCTGGCTCGAATAGCTCTCGAGGCTTTGCTGCTCCCTGTGACTGATGAGTTTATCCAAGCCCTCGTCACCAAAGACCTGACGCACTGAAGTTATCAGCTGCAGACTCAACTCATCGTGACGGTCGGCAAACAGCGAGCGACTTTGCTCGGTCAACGTCCAATAACGCGCAGGCCTGCCGCGGCCTTCGGCTCTATCTTCTGTCCGCACCAGCCCCTCGGCTTCAAGGGCTTGCAGATGTTGACGCACCCCCATACTGGTCAGCCCCAGCTCAGCGGCCAGGCTCTGGGCCGTCTGGGCTCCGTTCAACTTGAGAATGTCGACTATCTTGTCTGTGGTCTTCATGGCACCTCCAGCGCTGATTATGCCCGGATCAGGACGCCGCATCCAGAATAAATAAACTTTTTTGTTTATTTTATCTTTACATTATTAAGTAAAGCACATACCTTATAAAACAATAAATAAACAAAAAGGTTTACTTAACATGAAATACCTAGTCGTCAGCGCCAGCCAACGTTTCCAATCCCAGAGTGCCAAGGTCGCAGAATTCATCACCCGGGAAATAAAGACCAAGCAGCTCGCAGAGGCGGAGCATTTGGAGCTCTGCGGTTTCAATCTTCCCTTCTGGGATGGTGAACAACAACACAAGGGCGCCGACTGGCAACGGATAGAAGCCAAGGTGACAGCAGCCGATGCTCTGGTGCTTATCACTCCGGAATGGGGCGGCATGGCGACACCTTTGTTGAAGAACTTTCTACTGATGTGTGACAGCCAACATACGGCCCATAAGCCTGTGCTGCTGGTTGCAGTTGTCTCAGGCATAAGCGGCGCCTATCCCATCAGTGAATTGAGAATGAACGCCATGAAAAACAACAAACTGGTGGCGGTGCCGGATCATTTGATCGTCCGCGATGTCGAGAAAATGCTCAACCCCGAATGCGACAGCATCCGCGATGCCAGATTAAGAGAAAGGATCGGCTACAGCCTGCATATGTTGGCCCAGTATGCAGCAGCACTGGCACAGATACGTTTTGCCCACAGGGACGCCCCCTTTCCCAAACAACAGGAATATTGCTACGGCATGTAAACAAAAGGCCCGAATAAGAAGGAAAAAGGGCAAATACCAAGGAGAACGCAAATGATACAACTGGAACATCTGAACCTGGTGGTCGCTGACCTCCCCAAGACCCTGGATTTTTACCGCGCCGCCTTTCCTCACTGGCAGATCCGCTGCCAAGGAGAAGGAAGCTGGTATGGCAAGCCACGAAAATGGCTCCACTTCGGTGATGACTATCAATACCTGGCTTTCAGCGATAATGGCGAAGGCAATAACCGCGACTTGAGCGGTCATCAACCCGGGCTGGCCCACTTCGCCTTTGTCACAGCAGACATTGACGGGGTGATCAAGCGCCTGCAGGACGCAGGCTATAGCATAGATAAAGACGGTGCTGACGAGCCCTGGCGCCGCAATGTGTACTTTATCGACCCGGCCGGGTTTGAAGTGGAGTTTGTCCAGTACCTGAGCGATCTGCCAAAACAGCGCAATCGCCCTAGCTAAGGGCAGTCATAAATAGCCTTACAGGCTCCCTCGCCTTCGCTCACTGGGTGGGGGAGCCGCCTTGATTCACTTCTTGGCAAACAGACTGTATAACCAGCCCAGGGTGACGGCACCCAGCGCCAGGCTGAAAATGCTGTAGGCTATGATGCAATAATCAGCCATATTCATTCCCAGCAGTGACCAATCATCTTCTCCACAGCCCCCTGTCGGCGCAAACTCATAGGGTAACCATTCATGCAACGGTAACCCCAAGGGGAAATGCGGTTCGGTTGAACAAGCGGCACCACCGCCACCAGTAGCAAAGATATCGCCACCATCCAGCATGTGCGCAGCTGCATGTATCTGTTGCAGCTCAACTGACCAGAGCATCCCCTGGATCACACCATACCAAGCCAGCGCCAATCCCAAGACCTTGAGCCATTGACTGGAAGGCTTAATCGCCATGGCAATACCGGCAATCAAGATACAGCACTGACTAAAACGAATATAAACACAGAGCTCACAGGGATCCATCGCCAAGAACCACTGGAAATACCCCATTGCCGACAACAACAGAAACAGCGCAGCTCCGGCCATCAGCAACCACACACCTCTCTGGGCCTGCCAGCGGCCCAAGGTTGATAAAGGAGCCTGTTTAAACTCCCCAAACAAACGGCTAACAAGATTCATCTGCATTATCCTCACTTCTTGGACAATTCAAGGATCATTTCGTCCAGCATAGGCATACTGCGAATCGACTTGGTATTGATCAGATACTTGCCATTGACCACCAGCGCCGGGATCCCCTGGATTTTGGCGATGGCAATCCCTTGGTCCCACTTGGCCAAGAGTTGTTTCACTTCAGGGGTTCCCTTGAGACGGTTGAACTCTTCTTGCGAGATCCCGGCCTGACTCAAGCCAAAACGGATGAGCTCATCACCACTGGTAAACTTGGCCTTCTTATCGTGGATCCTGGCATATAAAGCCATTTTGGCAGCTTTATATTTGTCTTCACTTAACACCTTGGCCACCGCTAAAACCTCAGAAGCTTCAGCACCAAAAGGCGATTTACTGGAAATATGATAAGCATCGTAATCCACGCCGGAAGGCAAATTTCCAACCATTCCGGGAACAACAGACTTCTCATACTTGTAGCAGAACGGGCAGTTGACAGAAAAAATTTTGGTTACCTGTTTATTAGCCTGAAACTGAACATTTTCCGGTAAAACTTGATAATGGTTTCCTTCTTCCAAATCCAATGCCATTACATTGCAGCTTCCCAGTAGAAAAGCACCCACTACAATTTTTTTAATAAATTTCATTTTCGACCTCTTATCCATCAATCAGATTCAACCCCATAATGCCAATATAAAAACCAATCACAACAAGCCACTCCAGATAATTAATAACACTGTGAGTAACAACAAAATAAACAACAGAATTCAAATAAACCAATATGGATTTCAAAAAATAATGGATTACAAACAAACCAATAAGGTAAATCAATTTTTTTGAAGTTATAAGTCAAGACTTAAACAAGAGCACAAACAAAACATTAACCAAACATTAAAAACGCCAAATGTGACTATGGCCTCAAATTAAATTCCTCCGTTCAACTTAATTAATAAGCGTCTATTAAAAACAAAGGATGATGATATGAAAAAGTCACTCACTTCATTGGCTGTGGTATTAGGTATTGGTTTATCAGCCTCTGTCTCTGCTGCTGGTTTTTACCCAGCACCGCCAGCTGGAAACTTAGGAGGGATTATTGTCAACCCCTATGGTAATTCGCCACTCACTGCCTTAGTCGATTTGGGTAGCAAGCGAGTGTCCAATGTTAGCGTTACCGTGGCCGGAAAAGGTAAGAATGGAGTCAGTATTTCCTA
This sequence comes from Shewanella sp. BJSY2023SW001, assembly GCF_047314685.1. Lineage (NCBI taxonomy): Bacteria > Pseudomonadati > Pseudomonadota > Gammaproteobacteria > Alteromonadales > Shewanellaceae > Shewanella > Shewanella sp. BJSY2023SW001. The sequence goes on along the minus strand of NZ_JBKORF010000080.1, from coordinate 118,182 downwards.
TCCGGTCGGTCCCAAAACTATTAACAGACATGACGGTATTCCTATTTTCGGTCTGTATGCCGATTATAAGAATCAGGTCAGTGTTAACTTCACTCTAGATGGTAAAAAATATAGCGATAAATATGAAATTCTCACCAGTGCACTCGAGAACAAGTACATAGATAACCGTAATATTACTTCGATGCAGGAAGTAAAGGTCAAGAAAGTCGATAAAAACTTTAAAGACAGACTGTTAATGGTGAACTCTCATACCATGGTATTCCAAGGTTCAGATCTGCACTGGTCCGGAGTCAAGAGTAAGGATGCCGGTATTTTCGAGTCGACCCCAGCATTGGGCGCCATGACATTCGACATGGCCCCTCTTACTTATATCATTGATACACAAGGTGAAACACGTTGGTGGTTGGATCAGGATGCCACCTATAATGGCCGTGATATCGACGTAAACAAGCGCGGCTATCTGATGGGATTGAGAAAGGATGGCCGCGGTAATCTGAGCTTTGTCCAAGGTCAACATTTCGGATATCTGGACTTGATGGGTAAGATAGTCGACTTCAAGATCCCAAGGGGCTATCAGGACCTGTCCCATGAAAGCATAACCATGCCCAATGGCAACCTATTACTCAGGGGCGCCAAGACCAACTATGTCAACCCACAAGGGGACAAGGTGCATACCGTCAGGGACCATATCCTCGAGGTAGACCAACAGGGGAATTTGGTTGATGTCTGGGATCTCAATAAGATTCTCGATCCCTACCGTGATGCCTTGCTCAAGGCCTTGGATATGGGCGCTGTTTGCGTCAACGTGGATCTCGACCATGCCGGTCAAGCCGCCGGTGAAATGAAGATAGATGCTCCCTATGGCGATATTCCAGGTATAGCCGCAGGTCGTAACTGGGCCCACGTCAACTCCATTTCCTACGACCCCAAAGATGACGGCATCATTCTGTCGCTGCGCCACCAAGGGGTAGTGAAGATCACCCGCGATAAACAGGTCAAATGGATCCTCACCCCCAGCATAGGCTGGAAGGGAGAACTGGCCAAAAAGCTCCTTAAGCCCGTCGATGCCAAAGGCAAGGCCATTGCTTGCTCTGAGCAAGGTGATTGCCAAGGCGACTTTGACTTCACCTATACCCAGCACACAGCCTGGCTGAGCAGCAAAGGCACCTTAACTGTGTTTGATAACGGTGATGGTCGCCACTATACCCAACCCGCTTTACCCACCCAGAAATACAGTCGCTTTGTGGAATATAAAATCGACGAAAACAATATGACAGTGCAGCAAATCTGGGAATACGGTAAAGAACGGGGCTACGAGTGGTATAGCCCTATCACCTCCAACGTGGAATACGTTGCCGACCACAACACCATCTTTGGTTTTGGTGGCTCTATCAATCTGTTTGAGCCCGGCAGAGTCACAGGCAAATTCAATGAGATTGATTACCGCACCAAGGAAGTGAAACTGGAAATCGACGTTCTCTCCGACAAGGCTGGCCAGCCCCATTATCGTGGCCTGTTTATTGAACCGGCGAAGATGTTCGGACGTTGATTTGACTCTAACGGCCGGGAGCTTCCCGGCCTAAGGTAACACTATGTTAGTAAGGACTTCATTACTGCGGCTATTGCCCTTGTTGCTGCTGATCCCCACGGCCCAAGCAGAGGTATTCCAACAACAAAATGGCATCAAAGTCGGCTATGAACACCTGTTGGATGTCAAGGACAACAACCCTAATCTCTATAGTCAGAGTTACCTCAGCTTTACCAACACTACCCGCGCCAGTTGGGGCGATTTTGCGGCTTGGCTGACACTGGAAAACCCCCTGGACGACAACGACAATCAGCAAGGCGAAAAGGCCGGCGCTACCGTCAAGTCCTGGCTAAAGCTGGACTACAATCTGGGAGATAGTTCCTTTAACCTTTGGCTGCAGTCTTTTACGGCCAACAATAAACACCGTACCGAAGAAAACTTCTACTACGGCTTGTCTTACGACATTCAGTGGCAGAAGCTTAAAGGAACCATGGCGATTGGCGCCCATTACGCCTGGGGCGATATGGATGCCTCTAAGCAAGACTTTAATGGCAGCAGTGGTTATGCCGCAGTGGTGCAGATAGCATATCCTATAACTCAGGAATTACTGGGTAAATTTTACTTTGAAACCCAATTTGATCGCAGTGATGAACAAGTAACAACTTTCCTTTATCGGGATTCTGGTTATCAAGCAATTTTGGGGTTGGATTATCAACTCCTACCTCAAGCCTCAGCTTCATTGGCATATAAGTATCGAGATGCTTGGGGAGGTTCAATTCATCATGGAGGAGAACTGTTATTCGAGTTAGGATATCAATTTTAAAAAAAAACAAATAAATAACACAAAAAGTATGCCAAAGGTAATAAGGATCACATTATTACCTTTGGCAATGTTAAAATACATATCACTCTTGATGGACGCGGGTCACAGTAAATCTCCATTTTATATACTATCTTGTATAAAAAGGGGAGCCGACCATGAATAAAGCCGACATAAACAATTTATCACTAATTCACCTTCAGCTAATAAGGCTTATCTTGGAGCATGGAAATGCCAGTATTGCTGCTCAAGAATTAGGGTTGACTCAATCTGGAATCAGCTATCATATAAAAAAAATAAGACAGATATTTAATGACGAAATGTTTGTCAGAACAAAGTACGGCTTCACCCCAACAGAAAAGTGCAACAAAATTAAAAGCACTGTTCAGGATATTATATTAAGAATTGAAGATGATCTGCTAAACAGTTGTGACTTTTCGCCTATGAATATCGATAAGGAAGTCTGGCTTGCGGCCGATAATACTATCTGCAACTGGTTTCCAGAGTTAATAGAACAAGCCAATCAAATCGCTCCTAGAATGATACTTTGTACCCGCAGTTGGAATCAAAATAGTTTTGATGAAATTCTCACCGGCTCTATCAACTTTGGCATTCACGTTAACCAAACCTCGCTCAGTTCTCTCTACAAGGTAGATCTGCTACCCTGTTGCAGGTATTTCTTTATGCGTCATGATCATTACCTGGCGAAGAAAGGACATATTGATCTAAAGGATCTATTGGATTTCCCCGTGGTATTGCACGACTTGTGCGGTTTCAACTCTTATGGTCAATCCCTGATCGAAAAGACCATGAAGCTCAAATTTCCACACTTCAAGATCAGAGCTAAAATTAGCAGCATCAGTGAGATAATCGAAGTCCTCAAGAGCAGTAACGCCCTGGTGTATACCTCGGCACTGGCTTTCCCTCTGGAAGAAATAGGTACTGAGCTTTGTGTACTGGAAGCACCAAGCAGTCTATCCGATGTCGAGTTTATTTATAAACTGTATATCTCTTCCGCTCGCTACGGCTCAGTGGAGTCCGACTGGTTAATCAGCTTTATCAGCGAATCATTCCGTCATTTTGCCTGCCGTAAATATCAGCTGCTGGAGTCACTGATCTGCAACCAAGTCTAAGCAACCAAACAGAGCAAAAGCCACTATTGACAGGCGTTTCAAGAGCAAAAGGATCTGATGGCGCAGCCTGGTATAGCTAGACTTATACGAAGCCAAGATTAGACTTGGCTTCGAGGATAGCGTCATGAGTGTCTTTACACGCCTGCTGGCCGTTTCAGACGACAGCAATAGAGGAAAACTGGCCCTGAGAAAGGCTGTGCAACTGGCCAATGCCAGCCATGCCGAGCTCACACTGCTCAGAGTCAAAACCCCCCAGTATCAGGGTATTGGTCAGTGGTTACAGCAAAAAGTACATCCCCAGCCCTTGGTTTCCCATCTAAGGGAAAAACGCCCCCATTATCCATCGAGAGAGTTGAACCTTTGCGTGAAGCAATGTCAGGCCAAAGATCTGCCTACCGCCATTCTTATTGAGCTCAAACAAGCACATTACGATCTGCTGTTGGTAGAACATCACAGTTACTCAGCCCTGCAGTGTGAGTTGGGCCATACCTATGACTGGCAACTGCTGCAACGAGTTCCCCTGCCGGTGATGTTTGTCAGCGACTCTCCCTGGGAACAACAAGGGTCGTTGCTGGCGGCTTTGGAGCTGGATGAAGACACGGAAGATCATGCCCATTTCAATCACAGGTTGTTGCAACAAGCCAATGAATTTGCCGGATTACTTAAACAAAAATTACATCTGCTCAATTGCTATCAGGAAGCCGACATCAGCATGGCCTTCGATAACCTATTACCCGGCTGTCGCTCACTGAAAGACAATCAATGGCATAAACTGCGACAGGTTGCCAGGCCTTTGGCTTTGAGTGACGAACAGTTGCATCTGGCCAGCGGCATGCCGGATCATGTAGTACCGGAAGCCGCTCAAAAATGGCACAGCAACATAGTTATCATGGGGGCGGCAGAGCACAGGGGCTTGTTGAGTGAACTCAACGGCCACGCCTCAGAGCAGATGCTCAATCAACTGCGCTGCGATGTACTGGCGTTAAAACTCAGTTGCCCCTTGCTGCATTAAATCACTTCAGCGGCCGCCCACCATCAAGTGATAGAGTGCGGCCCGTTATATAGCGGCTGGTCATCAGATACTTCACCGCGGTCAGCATCTCCTGCTCGCCGCCCTCTTTAGGCAATAATGCCTTGGCAAGCGCCTTTTGCCGGTAGGCCGTGTCATCCTGCTCATTGAACAGCATCAGTGCCGGTGCTATGCCGTTGACCTTGACACCCGGCGCCAGCTTGGCGGCAAATGACAGGGTTAAATTATCCAGCGCCGCCTTACTGGCGGCATAGGCTATGTGCTTCTTACTGCCCTTCTGCGCCACATAATCGCTGATGTGGATAATATCTCGGCTGCCTATCTCATCTGTCTGCAGTAGCGGCGCCAGTGCCAGATTCAACTGATAGGGCACGGAGGCGTGGATCTGCATCATGCTGTCAAAAACCTCTGCGGCATCTATGTCAGGCCGCTCCGGCATCCAATCCGAGGCGTTGTGAATGATTGCCCGCAGAGACTCATGCTTGCTTTTTACCTCGGCAATAAAGGCTTTGATCTCGCTATTTTGCAAAAGATCCACTCGATACAGCTCAGCGCCCGCTGCCTTGAGATCGTCGATAGCAGCATAGTGGCTGCGATAAGTGCCGATAAGTGGGTAGCCCTGAGCCATCAAATCCTTGGCCATTGCCAGTCCCAGACGCTTTCCTATGCCGGTGATCAAAATAGGCTGCATGTATTTTCCTTTCATGTGTCAGTCACACTATTGTTTCACGTTAGGCCGCACTCTGACCAGTCTCGGACAGTGCTCTAACCTGGGCGCAGATGCTAATCTGAACATATTGGAAACCCTATGAAAATAAACAGATAACCTTGACTAATCGGCAAAGTGCCAACTCGCTCGCATATTTGAATTTCAAAGCCATAAATACTGCTACACCTGTGCTCGCTTCAACAGTATCGCCATACAAATACCCAGTATTATCAATTAAAAATTCAACTACAAAGGTCACTCCCATGCGTCTCAATCAGTTAATCTTATTGGTAGCCCTGTTTATTTCCCCTCTGGCCTACAGTGCCAACAGCCTGTTTGGCAAAGCGGTCGATCTGAATATCTTAGTGCCCATTTCCACATTGATGGCATCGCCGAATGACTATCTGGGTAAGGAACTCACAGTGGAAGGCACCATAGTCTCAGTGTGCAGTAAGCGAGGCTGCTGGATGGAGCTGGCAACCGACGACAGCTTTGATCGTTTGAGAATCAAGGTTCGTGACGGTGAGATGGTCTTTCCCATCAGTGCCAGAGGGCAAAAAGCCTATGCTACCGGAGCTTTAGAGGCAATTGAGCTGGATCTCGAACAAACCCGCGCTTATCTCGGACATCAGGCCCTGCAACACAACAAACCTTTCGATCCCGAGTCTATTACTCAAGCCGTGACTTTCTATCAGTTGCATCCATACGGGGTCGAGATCCGTGATGCTGAATAATAAGCTGCGCAAAAGGATACGTTTATTACACAGAGACATAGGGTATCTGTGCATAGGCATGACTCTGGTGTATGCCATTTCGGGAATTGCCGTCAATCATATCAATGACTGGAACCCCAACTATCAGATAACCCAAAGCGAAAGCCGTGTCGAAGGGCTGAGTCCTTCACTGGGTAATAATGACATTCAAAGCCTGTTGAGCAGGCACTTTTCGCTGCAGGATAATATCCGCAGCGGTTACCGCGCCAGCGCCACCGAGTACCAACTATTTCTCAAAGACGGCAGCCTGCTGAGCGCCAACCTGGTATCCGGCACAGTCTCGGCCGAGATGGTAAACAACAGGCCATTGTTGCAGGCGCTCAACTATCTGCACCTCAACCATGCCCGTGACGCCTGGACTTGGATTGCCGACATCTATGCCGCCATGCTGCTGTTTTTGGCATTATCTGCGCTAGTGATGTTGCGTAGCAGTAACGTGATGAAAAGCCGCAAGACCTGGCTGACACTCACAGGTATCCTACTGCCATTGCTGTTTATTCTGCTGCGCTAACGCTCTCTGAGCAAAAACGCTAGCAGATAACAAAGAACCCGGTCATAGCCGGGTTCTTCCGTTTTCTGTCCCCTTGAAGAGCTTAACGACCGAAACGGTATTCCACTCCCAACCAATAGTTACGTCCCTCCTCGGGGAAGCCCTCACTGTAGGCGTAGTTGCGGTCAAACAGATTATTGACCGAGGCATTAACACTCAGCCCCTGCCAGAGACGGTAATCGAAGCGAATGCCGGTCACGCCAAAGCCACTGGCTACCTGAGTGCCTCTGGAGCTGCTGAGGCTGTCGCTGCGAGCTTCCTGACTCAGGATGATGTCCAGCTTATCCAGCGGGGTCAGCTTAACCCAGGCAAAGAGTTGATGATCCGGCAGGCCGGTAACATCAAGCTGTTCATCCTCAACATCGGCGTGAATATAGCTGTAGCTCAGGCCTACACTGGCCCAATCGCTGAGATCGCCATAAAGCCCCAGATCCAGCCCGCTGTAATCTACCCTGCCGCTGTTGCGGTTTTGGATAAGCGTCGGGGTGATGTTATGGGTCAAAATCGCATCGGACACCCGGTTATAATAGACACTGCTGTCCAGTTGCCAGTTAGCGGCCAGAGTTGTCTGATAACTGAGTTCCAGGTTAGTCGCCCGCTCAGGCTCCAAATGCGGGTTGACTATGGCAGTTTGGCCATAGGCGGGCCTGAAAGTGGTGTAGCGTTCTTTCAATGTCGGAAAGCGACTGCGCTGGGATAGAGACAGTTGCAGTGTATCCAGGTTATCCAACTCATAACGGGCCATCACTTGCCAATTGAAAGCGTGCTGCGAGTTGTCTTCATAGCGGGTCAGGCTGCCATCCTTTTCATGTTTGTAGCCTTCAAGGCTCTTGCGGGAGTCATAGCTGATGCCCCCAACCAGATCCAGGCTCTCTCTCAGGGCCCATTGATACTCCACTGCCGCCGACAGGGTTCTGTCCTTGTACTTGTCAAACTCCCCCCCTGGCTCCCCCTGTTCCTTGTGCAGATCTTCCTTCCAGTGAGCGGCAAACGACAAGATATCGTCTTTGCGCATATCGATACTGAGCTGCAGACCGGCACCATTGCTGGCATCGTCATAATGACTGTAGGGGCCTTTTTGTTGCTGCAGGTTTTTCAGGCTCTTGTATATCCTCAGGGTGTTTTCAAATTCATCGCGATAGAGGCGACTGTGCAGCACAACCCCAGGGGTGAACTCTGTATAGCCGCTGTAGTAAAAGCTCTGTTTGTCGTACTGCGGCCACTGCCAATAGGTAGGGCGAATATCGGCTTCAGTGCCGGCATAAGGCGGACTGTTCTTTTCCCCTTCCTGGCGGATATAAGTAAAAATGTACTCGTCTGTTTCATTGGGAGTCAGCCCCAATTTGGCGGTGCCGCGGCTATCGCTGTATGCCGAGTTGGCGCGTTTGCCGTCACTGCCGGCGATCGGGTTGTCGTTATCGTGGGACAGGCCAACAAAGTCTTTGTCCAGCTTATTGCCGCTCAATTGGATAAAGCCCCAATCATTACTGCCGGCCAGGCTGGCATCCAGGCTATAACCGTTGTCCTCTCCACGGGCCCAACCTTGAGAAGCGCTCAGTTGTGCTTCAAAGCTCTTCTTGGGTCTGCGGGTCGTCAGGTTGATGGCACCGCCCATCATATTCGGTCCCTGCAGCAAAGAAGCATACCCCTTGGAGACTTCCACTGAGGCCAGATCCGACGCCAAAAAACGCCCCAAGTCCAGATTACCGTCATAGGGGATGTAAATCGGGACTCCATCAAAAAACAGCGGTACCTGCCTACTATCAAAACCCCGAACCTTAACCTGTACCTCGTTACGACGACCGGATTTTTGCAGGCTAACCCCAGGAATAATATTCAGCGCCTCTGCCACGTTCTGCTTATTCAGCATCTTGATGGTGTCTTGATTGACACTGTCCTGATTGGCGGCAATCGGGCTGCCCCAGACACTGATCCTTTCTATTTTAGTTTCGTTTTTACTCTCAGGTTCAGCCACGCTGCCATCGGCAAGCGCCAACGGAGAAGCCAGCATCAGCGGCAGAATAGAGTAATAGTGCTTTGGTTTCATACTACAGACCTTCAACATCCAATCGATATATAAATCTCTATATATCGATAATTAAAAAAATACCCGGAGCTCGGTGCGAGTCCGGGCAATAACTAATCAGACTCTGACTCAGGACAGGGGAGTCGCATCCCAATAGACCATGGCCCAGCTGCGATCGCCGGTTCGCAGCGGTTTGTCCTGTTGCTTATGACGCTGATAATACTCTTGCAACCGCAGTTTTTCGGGTTCATCCAGCGGCCCCAGCGACCAGGCAACGTTGTCTTCAAACTGAGCGTAACTCTCAGCCTGGTTCATGCAACCACTGGACTCGATGAAGTCCACCTTGGGCTTAATACCCATCTGCTGCAAAATATTCACCGCATACAGATAGTTAGGCAGAGTCACCACCTTACGACCTATGGCTTGAATAATGGCGGGGTCGATAAAGGTTGAGCTGACTGTATGTGTGGTATAAACCCTTTTGCGGGCCTGACGATTGAGCTTTTCCAGGGCACTCTTGAGGCAGCCCACCAGAGTCGAGCGCGACGCTACTGCGATATCACACACGGGGATATCACTCCAATCATCTTCCCAGGCTCTCTTAATCAGAGTGACATTGCTCAAACCTTCCGCATCGGCGCGGCGTTTGGCCACTTCCAACATGCCGCTGCTGTAATCCAGGCCATAGACGGCCTGCATCTTGTCGGCCAGCCCCAGACACACTGAGCCAGGGCCACAGCCCATATCCAAAAGCGTGTCGCAATCACTCAAGTCCATCAGCTTGAAAAAGCCCTCCAAGTAACTGTCCTTGGGTCTGGCGCAGTTTTCGGCCATCTTTTCCGCGCGCTTGTCCCAATGTTCGGCACTCTTGTGGCTACGTTCAGCCCTTTGCAGGTGCTCGCGGTACATGGCGGCAAAGTCCAGCTCTTCTATTATCATGAAATCACCTTGCTTAAAATTTAGCGCTCCCGTCAACACCTCAAAGGTGCTCGGCAATCGCAGATTCACTGACGCCATAGAGCTGCGCCAGTCCTGATACTTGCAACTGCCCGGCCACTGCGCCTTGTCTCAGGCCATGACCGGGTTCCACCAAGGCCACGCTATCGGCCAACAGCTCGGCATGACGTGGATGGTGAGTCGACATCAATACTGCGATTCCCTGCTGCTTGAGTCGTTTAACCTGAGCCAGCAACTTGATTTGATTGCCGAAATCCAGGCTGGCGGCCGGTTCATCCATCACCAGCAGTCTTGGCGATTGCAATAGGGCCCTGGCAATCAATACCAGTTGTCGTTCGCCGCCGCTTATCTGATCCATGGCGCAATCGGCCAAGTGAGCTATATCCAACTGCTTCAAAGCCGCCAACGCCCGCTTCTGCTCATTGGCGCCGGGCACGGCAAACGGCCCCAATCGCGACTGGCAGCCCATGAGCACCATTTCCAACACCCGAAATGAAAAACGGCTCAACTGCGCCTGCGGCACATAGGCCATCTGCTGTGCCAGCTCGCGCTGCGACCATTGATGAATTTGCCTGCCGGCTATCTTTATCTCACCGGCCAGTGGTTGCAGCAAGCCAAGCAGCGTTTTCAATAAGCTGGTCTTGCCGCTGCCATTACAGCCGAGCAAACAGACGATTTCAGCTTCCGGCAAACAAAGCTCTACATTTGCCAGCAAAGGCTTACCGGCATAGCCCACTGTGACGCCTTGCATGCTGGCGATCATTGGCCCCGACCTCCGCCTCTTAACAGTAAAAACATAAAGAAAGGCGCGCCGATACACGCGGTTAAAATCCCCAGCGGCAACTCGATTGGCGCCAGAGTGCGCGCCAGAGTGTCGGTCAGCAGCAACATAAAGGCACCCAGTAGCATGGACATGGGCAACAAGCGTCTGAAATCGGCGCCCACCAGCAGGCGGGCTATATGCGGCACCACCAGCCCAAGCCAACCTATGATACCGGCGATGGATACCGCCGCCGCAGTCAGCAAAGTAGCCGCCAAAATAAATATCAGCCGGGTTTTCGCTATATTAAGCCCAAGACTGCTGGCCTCATCGTCGGCCAGGCTTAACAGATTCATACGCCAGCGCAGCAGCATTAACGGTACCAAGCCCAGCAACATCGGCAGCAAGCTGGACTTGAGGTCTGCCAGCGTAATATCCGACAACCCACCCATCAGCCAGAAAGTAATGGAAGGTAACTGACTGTAGGGATCGGCCAACAATTTCATCAATGAAATACCGGCGCCACACAAGGCGCCAATAGCTATGCCCACCAGAACCAAAGACAATACTGGATCGCCCTGACGACTGAGCCGCGCCAGCAGACAAACCAGAGCCACCACCAGCAAACCGCCGAGAAAGGCAAACAGCTGGATGTTGTAAACCGGTAAGTCCAGGTAGATGCCCAGAACAGCCCCCAGGCCAGCCCCGGCGGAAACGCCCAGAATATCAGGTGATACCAGAGGGTTACGGAACATCCCCTGATAGGCGGCGCCGCTGGCGGCCAGACCGGCTCCTATCATAAGCGCCGCCAAAATTCTGGGCAGCCGCAAATGCCAAAAGACACTGATACTCTTGCTGTCCAGGGCGGCAACATCGCCGCCGATAGCATGCCATAGCGCTTGGCCCTGCTGCACCAGGCTAAGCGGATACTGGCCACTGGCCGCAGCAAAACAGAGAATACCGAGACAGATCCCGGCCGCCAGTGGGTATTTAATTCTGTCGTTCATGCGGAGCGCAGCAGATTGGCAGCCTGCTCTCCACTCAGCTCACTGTGGTAAAAATCGCGGTAGAAATCCTTAACCAATGCTTGCTTGGCCTGCTCATCAGCGCCGGATAAAAGCAGTCTAAGATAACTCATGCCCAGCAACCGGTTTATTCCCGGCGGTGAGTCAATCCAACCAAAGGGCTTGTTCGGCAACCAATAGACCCGCTGATTACGCACAGCCGCCAGCGTGCCCCAGACCGGGTCTTGACGAATATGGCGGATAAAGGCGGGATCCTGACTTATGATTAGCTCAGGCTCCCAGGCCATTAATTGCTCCAAAGAGACTTTGGCCAAGCCGCGGTAGTCACCGGCCTTGGCGACATTCTTAAGCCCAAGCTGCTCTATGGCTTCGGTATGAATGGAACCTGTAACTCCGGTTTCAAGCCCTGTCGCCCCGCGGCCGAAGTAAAAAGAGAGCGGCTCCCCCAAACTGCGGCCAAACTCTCTGGCATCACTGAGTATTTCGGCCGTACGCTTGGCAACAAAATCGGCTCGCTCGTTGACTCCCAACACCTGCCCCAATTTTCTCAGCTGTGCCGGAGTACCTGCGAGTGAGCCATCGAGCAGCAAAAACGGCACGCCGCTGATGCGTTCCACCTTTTGTGCCATCGACTGGTAGTTTTGGCTGAGGTTGCCATAGTCAACAACAAGATCGGCATCCAGAGTCATCAGCTTTTCCAACGAAAGACTGGCATTGCGGCCCACCAAACGGCCCAGTCTGGGCTTTTGCCACAGACTCGGAGCAAATCCATGCTGTTGTAACAAAGCCGGCTTGAGATGGGCGTAGCCGAGCAGTTTTTCCGGACTCAAGGCCAGCAACAGCAGATCAGCCGGCCCGCCGGCACTGACCACCCGCTTGATATCTTTAGCCTGTGGCAGCGACAATTGCCCATTTGGGGTCAACTCAGTTCCATTGGCCAGCATGGGCAAAAAGGCCAACAAGCCTAGACTTAAGCCGCCCTTAATAACACTCCTTCTATCCAATCTTGTTATCCTCACCGCCAATCGATATATACAAAAATATACAGCGCTGAAAATTACCTTTATCCACCCACTTTGGCAATGGATGGAGATCACAATTAAAAGATTTGCAACAGCGAACACTTAAAAACGCTATACAAGCGCGTGGAAGAAATAACTTAAAAGGCAGATAGTTATCTGGCAAACATAGACAAGGGTATCCGCACCGGCTCCTTTCTCGAACCAGTCAATAACACAATCAAATTATGGTCTTGCTGCTCAGGAATTATCAAGGCAGATCTGTGGCTTCATCCTATGTTCCCATAGATGCATTCGGGGCTGGTTGAGCATTATGGGGCAGGAGCGTGCAGACCTCAGTCGCCGCTCCGGCGCAGCATATAATTTATGTCGGCACACTAGCGTACCTTGATGAAATAGTCCGGCACTGCTGGCCTGCGCGGCGCAGTTCAAAGTTTACAGAATCAAAAGGGAGTCTGGGGATACGTCCTATACCTGCCAGTCTATTTCCGCTTGCTGCCACTGCTTGAGTTGCTGATTGATGGCCGAGAAATGGCCACAACCAAAGAAACCGCGATAGGCAGAAAGAGGTGAAGGATGCGGGCCGCTTAAGATCTTGTGCTGCGGCGCCCTGATAAGTTTGCCTTTCTTAATGGCATGACTGCCCCAAAGGACAAAAATAATCGGTTCTTCACGCTGATCGAGCAGCTGCAGCGCCCTGTCGGTGAAGGTTTCCCAGCCCGCTTTGGCATGGGAGTGCGCCTTGCCCTGTTCCACTGTCAGCACAGTGTTGAGCATCAAGACCCCTTGTTTGGCCCAGTTTACAAGATGGCCGTGATCCGGGATTGTGAATCCTGGGATGTCAGTCGCCAGTTCTTTGTACATATTGACCAGCGAAGGTGGCGCCTTCACCCCGGGTTTGACCGAGAAACACAGGCCATGGGCTTGCCCTGGGCCATGGTAAGGATCCTGACCGATAAGCACCACTCTCACCTTATCCAGCGGTGTCAGCTCAAAGGCGCTGAACACCTCGTTTTCAGGAGGAAAGATGGCCTTGCCGGCGGCGCGCTCTGCGGCGACAAACTCACTGAGTTGCTGAAAATAAGGGACCTGTTGTTCGGCGGCGATAAATGCCTGCCAGTCAGCGGAAAGCGCCATGGTGATAATCCTCTGCGTAAAAGAGGCCATAGCTTAAGAGTGCCGACTGCGGGATACAAGCGCCGAGCATAGACTCTGAGGCCTGTATTCGAAGGAACCCGAGTCAATTTTGCAAGCCAACCTTTTGAAGTGTAAGCCAAGATACCCCACGGACACAGACTTGAGTGACAGCAACTGCCGCAACGGTTGAAGCCACTTTTTACCCAAATGCCAAGAACTTTGCCCCAAGGCGCGGGGATTCAGATCCCAATCACCAATATTTTTCCTTGGCATAGCGCCTTTTTAGGTTAGAATCGGCCCTCAATCTTTGGCTTAGCAAGAGCGAATATAATATGTCAGATGCCAACAACCAAACCACCATATTCCAGTTAGCAGATCAGTTTATCGCCCTCGCCAATGAACTGACCCAGCAAGAAGGCGACGTCGGCAAGGTTGGCACCGCCCTGAGATTTGCCGCCGCCCGCTTCAACGCCTTTGAAGCCTCGATCAAGTCTGCCGATCTGGGCGCCGAAAAAGCCAATGCCCTGGAGTGGTTTACCGCCGAATATCGCGACATGTTGGATGACAACCTGGAAGATCACATTGCCAACCCTCCGGTAGTCAACAACGAAGAAACTACCGAAGCGGCCGATAATGCCGTGCAGCAATTCAAGATCTAGGCTCAGTTTATTGCAGCTGCGGGGCCTGGTCCCCGCACTATTACACCATTCCGGCTTTCCCCTTCTCGGTCTCGTCAGCGCATCACAACCTCTGTTTCTTCCGCGACACTTTCAAAAGTTATTTGAATATCTGCCAATTACAGGCATAAATACCAGAGTCATCAACAGGACTATTCTGGGTAACCGCGCATGATACGAGCATTGCAGGACTTGAAAATATTCAGCGAAACCGCCAGACAGGGCAACCTGTCGCGGGTGGCACAACAGCTTGATCTGACTCCAGCCGCCACCAGCGCTGCCATCAAGCGCCTTGAGGCCCAACTCAACACTGTGCTCTTTGTCCGCTCTACCCGCAGCCTGCGTCTGACTCAGGAAGGCGAAATCTTTCTGCAACACTGCAATGAAGCCCTGAATATTCTCGATAATGGCTTTCAGGCGATTCAACAAGGTCGGAGCCTGCTCAAGGGCAAGTTACAGTTGTCATTGCCATCGGATCTCGGCCGCAACCGCTTGCTGCCGATATTGGATGAATTTATGGAACGCCACCCACAGGTGAGTATCAGGGTGCAGATAAGCGATCGCCTGACGGATATCTATCGCCAACCCGTCGACCTAGTGATCCGCTACGGGCTGCCAGCCGACTCGGCGCTTATCGCCCTGCCGCTTTGTCGCCAAAATGACAGGGTGCTGTGCGCCTCGCCCGACTATATTGCCAGGTTCGGTGCGCCGGGCAGCCCAGAGGAACTGGCAAAGCACAACTGCCTGTGCTTTATGCTGGCCGATGCGACTCACAGCAAGTGGCATTTTCAGTCACAGTCGGGCCAAATCACTGTGCAGGTCAAAGGCGATAGAGTCGCCGATGATGGCGAGTTGGTACGGCGTTGGGCCGTGGCCGGCAAAGGCATAGCCTACAAGTCACGGCTCGATATCAGTGAAGAACTGAAAAATGGTCAACTACTACAGCTCTGCCCCGAGTGGCGCGGTGAAGAAGCACCAGTCAATATGCTCTGCGCCGACAGACGCCAGCTCAGTCCTTTGGTTATCGCCCTCAGGGAACATCTCGAGCAGGCATTGCAATCACAGCAGTGAATAGATCACCCGCCCGGCCAACAGGATAAGCACCAGGCCGCTAAGGCGGTCAATCAACTGTGCCTTTTCTCTCAGCTTGGGCAACACCTTGGGCTGAGACAAGAGGAAAGCTATCAGGGTGTACCAGAGTCCATCCACCAGCATGGGGGTCAAGACTATGATGCCTCGTCCCAGCAGACTGTCCGCGGCGGCGACAAACTGGCTGAACAAGGCCAGGAAAAACAGCAAAATTTTCGGGTTGAACAATGAGATGGCAATGCCGTCCCGGGCCGCTGTCAGCATGCTCGTCGGCTTGCCGGCACTAAGCTTTTGCTGCATTCCGCCCTTGGATTGCAGTGCCTGAATTCCAAGCCAGGCGAGATAAAGCGCCCCCAATAAGGCGATGCCATTAAACAGCAAAGGGGTGTGTTTCAACACCACAGCCAAACCCAGCAGAGTGATAAAGGCGTAAACACCTATCCCCAAAGAGTGTGCCCAGGCGCAGGTAATACCGCGACTGCGACCGCCACCCAAGGTGTGGCGCACCACCATGGCCAGGCTCGGCCCGGGTGACATGGCCCCCAAACACGAGATAGCCACCAGTCCCAACCAGTCACTCCAATTCATTGTTTCCCCTCGATGAAACCCACACCATTTAGCCCTGTTTTGTGACCCACAAAAGACAAGTACCATCCGCAACAGGTTGGTCAATATACTCTATGAAGCCAGCGCTTTCGAGCCGCCAATTTTCAATTAGTTTTAAGGCTTGCTGGCTATACTGGGCGCCCTTATAGCTCCCTAACCCCATTGAGGCCCGGATGATACTTACTCTCAGCATACTGGCTCTGCTCAGCCTAATAGCAGTGATTGTGCTGCTGTTAATCAAAAAACGCCGCGGCGCCAAGATCCCCATGGCGGTGATCCTGGTGTTGGGAGGAATGGCTTTTTGTGTCGCCGCCGTGGTCAGTTTTGTGTATCGCGGCGAAGATTATGAGGCTTACCGGGAACTGCATTGGCAAACCTTAGACAGCCAGGCAATCCCGGCTCTGGTGGCCGAAGGCAAAACAGTCGTCATCGATGTGAGTGCCGATTGGTGCCTGATTTGCCAGGCCAACAAGGCCAATGTGCTCCATCGGGAGCAGATTGTCAGAGCGCTGGCCGAGCCGAATATTGTATTGATGCGTGGCGACCTCAGTAAGCCCAACCCGGCGGTATCCAACTATCTCAGCTCCCAGGGCGTTGCCGGAGTGCCTTATAACCGCGTCCATGGCCCGGCCGTGCCCGAGGGAGTCGTGATGCCCAGCGTCCTGACGGTCAATGATCTGCTCAAGGTGCTGGCTCATGTTCAAGCCAGGCAGTAAGGCACGATATATCGTGCCTTTGTACTGACAAGCCCGGTAAGCGGCTCTATACTGGCGCAGTCCTCAGTGCCGAAGGAGCCGCCCTTGTCTGACTCAAACAGCTTTTTGCCCGAAAACCGCCTCTTGCTCAATGCCGTCAGTGAAGGCATTTATGGTTTTGATCTTAAAGGTAATGCCGTCTTTATCAACCCAGCTGCCGAGAAGATGACCGGCTGGAGCGCCGCCGAACTCCTGGGGCGCAAGATCCACGACTTTCACCATCACAGCCACGCCGATGGCAGTGTCTATCCCCACGAAGATTGCCCCATCTATCAGACACTCAAAGATGGCAAAGCCAGAGAAATCACCACGGAAGTCTTCTGGCGCAAGGACGGCAGCTGCTTTCCCGTACACTATAGTTCCACCCCAGTGTGGCAGGATGGTAAGCTCAAGGGCGTAGTAGCGATATTTCGCGACATTAGCCTGCAAAAACAGACTGAGTTGTCGCTGCGTCAGGCGCTGGAACAGGTACAGGCGCTATCGGAACAGCTGGCCTCGGAAAACTCCTGGCTGCAGGCCGAGCTGGAAGACAAGACGGGCACCCAGGAGATTGCCGGTAACAGCCCGATGATCCAAACTCTGCTCAAACAGCTGCGCCTGGTGGCCAATACCGACAGTACCGTGTTGATCCAGGGGGAAAATGGCACCGGCAAGGAGCTGGTCGCCCGCCAGTTGCACCGACTCAGCAGCCGCAAAGACAAGCCGATGATCTCGGTCAACTGCGCCGCCTTCTCTGCCGGACTCTTGGAGAGCGAACTATTCGGCCATGAGAAAGGCGCCTTTACCGGTGCCAGTCAGCGGCGCAAGGGGCGCTTCGAACTGGCCCATAGAGGCACCCTGTTCCTCGACGAAGTGGCCGAGCTCAGTCTGGAGGCGCAATCCAAGCTGCTACGAGTCATTCAGGAGCAGGAGTTTGAACGCGTCGGCGGCAGCGACAGTATCAAGGTGGATATTCGACTGATCGCCGCCACTCACCACGATCTGCAGCAGCGGGTGGAGCAAGGTCTGTTCCGGATGGATCTCTTCTACCGATTCAATGTCTTTCCGCTCAAGGTCCCGGCACTGAGACAGCGGCGGGAAGATATTCCCGAGCTGGTGCAACAGCTGCTCAAGAGTCTGTCATTGAAACTGGGTAAACCGCTGGCGGGCGTTGATGGCGATAGTCTGCGGCGGATGATGCAATATCAATGGCCGGGAAATGTGCGTGAATTGCAAAACCTGCTGGAGCGGGAAGCCATCCTTGCCCGCGAGCCGATACTGCATCTCGCTCCCTTGCCCAGCGATACACAGCTGCCGACCGTGGGTCAGACTCTGGCCGAAGTGGAGGCGGCTCATATCAAGGCGACTCTGGATGCCTGTCACTGGCGAATATCCGGCCCAAGGGGTGCGGCCAGCAGTCTGGGGCTGCCTCCCAGCACCTTGAGATCCCGGATGCAAAAGCTGGGGATCTGCCGCCAAGGCAGTTAAAGCCATAACAGGGGATTCAAAGCGTAAAAAGTCACGACATATCGCCAACTCACGCTATGTCGTGAGTTGGGTTTCCTACATCTAAATAAACATTAGATATAAATCAACAAGTTAATCCTGTATTTGAACTGGCACGTCTCTTGCGATTGTCTAGCCGTATGTCAGTCGTCATTCAGGAAATAGCATGGTTCAACAGGCAAGACAGTCATCGGAAGCGATTCCGGTCACTTTTATCCCCTCCCCCCAAGATAAAAAGAGCAGCCACCAAGGCGGTAAAATCCACTTTCGTAGCCAACGCGGTTATTTTCAGCGTTGGCGCAGCGGCCTCAACGCCCTGTTGATAGCCCTGTTTCTGTTACTGCCCTTTATCGATTGGCAGGGGCGACAGGCCATCTGGTTCGATCTGGCCAATCAACAGTTTTACTTTTTTGGTGCTAGCCTCTGGCCCCAGGATTTTACCCTGTTGGCCTGGTTCTTTATCGCCGCCGCCTTTGCCCTGTTTTTTGTAACCCTGTTTTGGGGCCGCGTCTGGTGTGGCTATCTCTGCCCGCAAACCGCCTGGACATTCGGCTTCGCCTGGGTAGAAGAGAAGCTCGAAGGCAGCCGTAACCAGAGGATCAAGCTGGACGCTTCGCCCATGAGCCTCAGCAAGGCTAGCAAACGCGGCGGCAAACACCTGCTGTGGATATTGATTTCACTGCTCACCGGCTGTGGCTTTATCGCCTACTTTGTACCGGCCAAGCAGTTGTATCCGGAGATTTTTACCTTCTCCGCCGGTTTTTTGGATAGCGCCTGGGTGTACTTTTTTGCCCTGTGTACCTATCTCAATGCCGGTTGGATGCGCGAACAGATGTGCCTGCATTGCTGCCCCTATTCAAGGTTCCAATCGGCCATGTTCGATTCCTTCACCAAGACAGTGACCTATGATGCCCAGCGGGGTGAAAGCCGCGGCCCAAGAAAGCGCAAACAAGCCACAGAGCTTGGCGACTGTGTCGATTGCAATCTCTGCGTCGAGGTGTGTCCCACCGGGATAGATATTCGTAACGGCCTGCAATATGAGTGCATCAACTGTGGCGCCTGCGTCGATGCCTGCGATCAGACCATGAGCAAGTTTGGCTATCGCCCCGGGCTCATCTCCTATACCAGTGAAGAGTCACTGACCGGGCAAACTCCACCACTGTGGCAACGCAAACGCTTTATTGGCTATGGTGCCGCCTTGTTAGCCATACTCTGCACCATGGGGCTGGATATCTACTCGCGGGATCCCATCACGCTCAATGTGATCCGCGACCGCCAGAGCCTGTACCGGGAAACCCTGGATGACGGCATAGAAAACAGCTATCTGCTGAAAATACGCAATAAGACCCAGCAGGATAAGCAATACAGGATAGAGATCAGCGGCGCCCTGCCCTATAAGTTGTCGACCAATAGCGTTCATATCGCCGCCGGCGAGCAGTATGAATTGCCGCTGACCCTGACTGTGCCTGTGGCGCAAATTGACAACAACCGCAGCAATCTGCTGTTTAAAGTGCTTGAGGCCGATGCGCCAGATAATAGCGTCAGCCAGAAGTCGGTATTTTTTGCCCCTTGAGTTGCCTCAGGGCGACGAAGTGTTTCACCCTGCTTCGTCGCCCGCTTTTTTATCCTCTACTCTGCTGGGCAATCAGCCCCTGCAGTATGCTTTTCACCTTGCTCTGCTGGTCATCTCCCAGCAGATAACCATCTTCGGTAAAGGCTTCGTGAGCCTTGGCAAGCGCCAACTGCTCGGGCAATACCAGCGCTCCCAGGTTGAACATCAGCTCGCGGACCGGGGTCAAGCCTCTGAGCCCCCCGAGAGCTCCCGGGCTTGCCGCCATCAAAGCTACCCATTTACCGGCAAATACATTGCCCGCGGGCTGAGTTGCCGGGCGGGACAGCCAGTCGATGGCATTTTTCAATGCCGCAGTCATGGAACCATTATACTCGGGGCACACCAGCACCAGACAATCGCTCCGCAACAGCTTGCCCTTAAGTGCCACGGCAGCTTCGGGAGCGCCAAATTCGGCCTCTTCATCCTGATTGAGCAGAGGCATGGGAAAGGCATTCAGTGTCAGCACTTCAGGCTCCAGCCCCAGTTCAGCGGCCACTGTTGCGGCATAAAGGGCTAGGCGGGTGTTGAACGAACCTTTCCTCAGGCTACCGGAAATAAACTTTATCCGCAGTTTCTGCATGTTTTTATCCTTAATTACAGTCAATTAACCCACTTATTGCACAGGATTTTTCATCAGTCACCATTGCCTTGACCGCGCTTTGCCTCTAACCTGAACTCTGATCATTACTAAGCACTCCAAAAGGTGCAGAAAGTGTCGGGGGAAGCACGGGCCAAAGTTAATATCATGGCTGGATAAGTATTCAAAACCCAATAACAATAATAAATTCCAAAGGAAAAGGTGATGACAAGAGTGATACAGAATCAGGTATACGATAGCCAGACTCAGTTGGATTTTTCCCGCTACGACTCTCTTGCAGATATGATAGTCAGCAGCTGTGAGCGTTATGGCGACAAGAGCGCCTTTGCCTGCCTCGGCAAGGCCATCAGCTTCCGGGAACTGGAGAGGGATTCACGCGCCTTTGCCGCTTTCCTGCAGCACAATACCCAGTTGCAAGTCGGCGATCGCATCGCCATTCAACTGCCCAATATCAGCCAATTCGTTATTGCCGCCTATGGCGCTATTCGCGCAGGCCTGGTACTGGTAAATACCAACCCCTTGTATACCGAACGGGAATTGATCCATCAGTTCAAAGATTCAGGCGCCAAGGCGCTGGTGGTACTGTCAGATCTCTTGCCGATTCTGGCCAAGGTCGTTGCCAGCACCCCGATAGAAACTGTGATATCCACCCATCCGCTGGATCTTATCGAGCCACAAATTCAACCCAAGACCGGCCTGAAAAACCTCGAATTTACCAAAGTTCTTGAACAGGGGCGTCAGCTGGAATTCACCGAAGTAAAGCTGAAGCTGGACGATTTGGTGGCGCTGCAATACACGGGCGGTACCACAGGCCTTTCCAAGGGAGCTATGCTCAGCCACAAAAACCTGATTGCCAACGCCCTGCAATGTGAATCACGTATCGGCGCCAACCTGGTTCAGGGAGAAGAGATCTTCGTCGCCCCGCTGCCCATCTATCATATTTACGCCTTCTTGGTGAATCTGGTGCTCTACTTCGAGCGAGGCGCCCTGACAGTACTCATTCCTAATCCGAGGGACATAGCCTCACTGATCAAGACCTTGGCCAAATATCCCTTTACCGGATTTGCCGGGCTCAACACCCTTTTTGTTGGCCTGTGCCACCAGCAAGCCTTCCGTGAACTGGACTTCTCTCATCTGAAGATCACCATTTCCGGCGGTACAGCCCTGACCGAAGCCGCGGCCAAACTCTGGCAACAAACCACTGGCTGTACCATATCCGAAGGCTATGGCCTGAGTGAGACTTCACCGGTTATCTCCCTCAACGCGCCGGGGTTGGAACGTCTGGGCAGCATAGGCAAGCCGGTTATCGAAACTCAGGTGCAAATTCTCGATGGCAATGACCAGCCCCTACCGCCGGGGCAAGCCGGTGAGCTGGCGGTGCGCGGCCCTCAGGTGATGAGTGGTTACTGGCAAAAGCCCGATGAAACTGCGGCTGTGATGACAGAGGATGGCTTCTTCAAGACTGGGGATATCGCCATTGAGAGCGAAGATGGCTATCACAGCATAGTGGATCGCAAGAAAGATCTGATTATCGTCTCCGGCTTCAATGTTTACCCCAATGAAGTCGAAAACGTATTGGCCCGCTGTGAATTGGTACTTGAATGTGCGGTTATCGGTGTTGAAGATGAGCGCAGCGGTGAAGCTGTCAAGGCGGTAATTGTACTCAAACCCGAGGCCGATGCCACCCAGGCTCAAGCAGCTATAGAGGCACACTGCCGGGCAGAGCTCGCGGCCTACAAGGTGCCAAAGGTGATAGAGTTTGTCGCCCAGTTGCCCAAGAGCACGGTCGGCAAGATACTCAGGCGTGCACTGCGCAAATAAGTCAGATAAAAATGCCGCTTAAAAGCGGCATTTTTATTACCAAAGTTTTTTACTTTCAGCGTGCTACTGACGGAAGAAGTCCAGCAAATGGCTGAGGGCACAGATGGCGTGCACTATCAAAAATCCGATAAAACCGTGAGCCAAATGTTTATGCCAACCACGCCAGAGCAGCGCATCACTGGAGCCTTGGGTCAAATACCAGAGCAGGCCGGTCAGGGCAACACCGAGCAGCAGTAACATCCCCAGCCCTTCTATCAGGCTGAACAGCCCCTTGCCACCGGCAACCGGTAACTTGCCTTTGAACAAGCCGCCGATATCGGCACCTATCTGGCGCCAATCGCCGATAAACAGGCTGAAATACTGACGCCAGCGGCCAGCAGTACAGTTACTCACAAGAAACGTCAGCGACAACGGCACACACAGTAACCCGAGATAAACATGGCTCAGATCCCAGAAGCCGGCACCGGCCCTGATGCTGCGGATCATCATCAAACTGCTGCTACCCAGCACCAGAAACAAACACAAGAGCATTAACAACAAGTGTTGATGGGCACTATAGAAGCG
Source organism: Shewanella sp. BJSY2023SW001 (assembly GCF_047314685.1). NCBI lineage: Bacteria > Pseudomonadati > Pseudomonadota > Gammaproteobacteria > Alteromonadales > Shewanellaceae > Shewanella > Shewanella sp. BJSY2023SW001. The sequence goes on along the minus strand of NZ_JBKORF010000080.1, from coordinate 95,508 downwards.
CCAAAGACGTTGCAACAGAGCCATTTCTGCCTCGCTTTAACCCGCTCTGGAGATCAGAGCCTGCGCCGCCAATTGCTCGGCAAATTCCTGCACCTTGTCCCAATTAGTGTATTCAATACAGGTATTGGGATTGGTCGGTCCCTTGGTGATCCACATGATGAAACGTATGATATTTCTGTCCATGGCTCCATAGCCCTGATAGTCAAGGTTGCCGCCAAATACGGCCAACTGCTTGGGCTTCCATTCAGTCTTGGCAAGAAACGCCTGCATGTAAGGGTTGGTTTCAGGAGTATTTTTTTCCGGCTTGCGCGCCACCAGACTCACAGAAAAGAAGCCATTGGCCTTGCTTTCCAGTTGCTGCTGATGTTGACGGATATAGTCGAACACGGCGGGATTGTGTTTGCCGTGTCGAATACTGGCTCCAATGGCGACCCGATCAAAATCGGCCAGATCCGGCGCATCATCTATCGCCGCCATGGTCACTTGCTGCCCCAAAGCGCCAAGTTGCTTTGCCATAACGTCACAGATCTTGCGGGTCTGACCATGCACGCTGGAATACAGCAGAAGAGTCTTGCTCACCTTAACCCCTAATAGTTCAATCTCTTAGTACTGATGTCATCTTAGGTGATCCATTAGCTCATTTACATGAAACAGATCACGGGCGAAGGGCGAAACGCTATCCAAGCCGCGGAAATACCGAGTAGTTCACAAAAAATAACCGCTGTGAGACCCTTTGAGTAACCGTCCCTCAAGGAGCCGTTATAGCAGTGGAACCTTGGCGCTACAGCAGCTTTACAGCCGAATAATATTTTTCAACAAAGTTTTCTGGTTATCTCCAGGTTCAGGCATTAGCATAAGCTGATACTCTGCAGCCATTTTCTAAACAAGATGCAGCAACCAAGCCGCAATCCCCAGGCCTTGCTACTATGGATGACCTTTGTCATGTCCTTGGTATTTGCCGTCTGGCAGGCCCTGTTGAACAACTTTGTTGTTGAAAGAGCACAATTTACCGGCGCCGAAATAGGCATGCTGCAAAGCCTCAGGGAAGTTCCCGGTTTTCTGGCCTTTAGCGCCATTTTTGTGCTGCTGTTGATTAAAGAACAGGCCTTCGCTCTGTTGTCGCTGGCGCTGCTGTGTATTGGAGTGGGCATTACCGGTTTCTTTCCCCAGGTATTGGGACTCTACCTGACGACCGTTTTAATGTCAGTTGGCTTTCACTACTTTGAAACCATCAATCAATCCCTGACCCTGCAATGGGTCGACAAGTCCCAGACAGCCGGTTTTATGGGAAAGGCCATGTCATGGCGCGCTGCGGCCGCCCTGGGGGGGTATGGCAGCATCTGGTTGGTGATGACAGTCTTCAAGCTGGACTATGTCTGGATGTACAGCCTTATAGGGGCCTTGGGGCTTTTAATGGTGATCACCCTCTACTGCTATTTCCCCAGGTTCGATACCGGCGAAGTCCAGCACAAGAAAATCATCCTCAGAAAACGCTACTGGCTTTATTACTTGCTGACTTTTTTCTCGGGAGCCAGACGGCAAATATTTATGGTGTTCGCCGGCTTTATGATGGTGGAGAAGTTCGGTTACAGCGTCAGTGAGATCACGGCTCTGTTTCTGATCAACTATGTAGTCAACCTGCTGTTTGCCCCAGCCATAGGCCGCTTTATCGGCCGCATAGGAGAAAGGCACGCCCTGACCCTGGAATATATCGGCCTGGTGCTGCTATTTATCAGTTATGCCCTGGTGGAGGACGGCCACATGGCAGCGGCACTCTATGTGATAGACCACCTGCTGTTTGCCATGGCGATTGCCATCAAGACCTATTTCCAAAAAATTGCCGAGCCCAAAGACATTGCCGCCACCATGTCGGTCAGCTTTACCATCAATCATATCGCGGCCGTGGTGATCCCGGTATTGCTCGGAGTGCTCTGGCTCAGTTCACCTGCGGCAGTATTCTATATCGGTGCCGGACTCGCCGCCTGTTCGCTGTTGCTGGCACGCCTGGTGCCCAAAGATCCTGCCCCTGGGCGCGAACTCAGTTGGCACAAGACTCTCGTTGCAGAAACCCAACAGCAGGAAGCCGGCTGAACTACTGGACAACTAACTGAAAACTATGCATAAATAAGCACAGTTTTTGCTAGAAGATAATTAAGATGGCAGAGGAAAAACTCCCCAGAGAAATCGAAGAGCCAGGTCAGGCATCGGCCCGCAAGAAGGCACTGCGCCTCGGGCGCCTGCTGGGACTCGCCTCTGAGCAGGACTATAAACCCGCCAATGCCAGCGTCGCCGAGCGGGCCGCCTTTCGCATCGACAAACAGCAAGCCCAGTACCAACGTAACCTGGAAAACATCTATGCCATGGCACTGAGCTATACCCCATCCGACGTGACCGGGGTGGAGCTGGATCCCGACTGGGTACATCAATTCTTCCAAATGGCCGAGCAGATCCACAATCGCAAGATGCAGGATCTGTGGGCTCGGATCCTCTCCAGTGAAATCATCAATCCAGGCAACTTCAGCCTGCGTACCCTGGCAACCCTGAAACAGCTGACCTTGAGAGAGGCACACATACTGGAAAAAGCGCTGGGGATGGCGGTCAAGGTCAACAATGAAAGCCGACTCAAGCTTATCAGTGGTTACAGAGTCAGCGGCGGCATAGGCCAGTATTTTCGTAAACACAGCGCGGTCAACCTGGGGTTGTCGCAATTCGGCATGCCCTACTCAAGCATACTCACCCTGGTGGATGGCGGCATACTGCACAGAGGCGAGTTCGAGACCGGCATATTGGACAGCAAGAGCCCACTGCAACTGCAGATCCAGCAGCAACACCTGAAGCTGACCCCCAAATCAGGCCACCTGTTGTTCAGCTACTACCGCTTTACCCCGGTGGGCGATGAACTGGCACTCTTGGTGCGCCCAAGGGAAGACGAAGCCTATATCAAGGCGCTGAAGGCCTTGTTTACCAAAGACTTCAGCATTAGCTAGGCATCAACTGAGCCTCAGGCGCTGGCCTGTAATCGCGTCGATGGGATCACTTCCAAGGCAGAGAGGTAATCCAGCAATGCCTGCACCTGGGTATTGAGATCGCCCTTGCTGGTATCTATGGTCAACTCGGCGGCCAACGGCTCTTCGTAGGGCGCCGAAATCCCGGTAAAGTCTCGGATCTCCCCCTTACGCGCCTTCTGATACAAGCCCTTGGGATCGCGGGCCTCACACACAGCCAGCGGCGTGGAAACATGCACTTCGATAAAACGTCCCGCGGCAAACCGACAGCGAATGGCATCACGCTCGGCCCGGGTCGGCGAGATAAAGGCCGACAGTACCAGCAAACCGGCATCCACCATCAGGTGCGCCACTTCGCCCACTCTTCGCAGGTTTTCATCCCTATCGGCGGCGCTGAAGCCGAGATCTTTGCAAAGACCATGACGCACATTGTCGCCATCGAGCAGATAGGTATGAAACCCCGCCTCGAACAGTGCCCGCTCCAGGGCGCCTGCCAGGGTCGACTTGCCGGCGCCGGACAGCCCGGTGAACCAAAGCAGCACAGGTTGTTGGCCCTTCTGGGCTGCCCTTGCCGCCTGATCGACAGCATGCTGATGCCAAACGATATCGGCATTGGGCTGGGTAGAATTCTTCATTGTCACTCCTTAAAGACCCGCATCAAAGGGGAACAGCATGGGCACCAGAAACAGAACTATCGCCGAGTAAAGCAGCGACAGCGGCAGCCCCAAGCGCACAAAATCAATAAAGCGGTAGTTACCGGCGTTGAACACCATCAGATTGGTTTGATAGCCATAGGGCGAAATAAAGCTGGCGCTGGCACCAAACACCACAGCCAGAATAAAAGGCCGACTGTCGACCCCGAAGCTGGTCGCAATCGCATAGGCCACGGGAAAAGCCAAGGCCGCCGCCGCGTTATTGGTGATGAGTTCGGTCAACAGCAAGGTCAGCAAATAAACCCCGACAAAGGCGCCAAAGACCCCAAAACCGGAAAAGGCGCCGAGCAGAGTATCAGCCATCCCTTTGGCCAAGCCGGTATCCAACATCAGCTTAGCCAGACTCAGGGCACTGCCGACAATCAACACCAGCTCCAGCGGGAACCGCCGTTTGAGCTCGCCCAGGGTCACGGCACCTATCGCCAGATAACTGAGCAGCAAGAGCACCAGCCCCTTGGCCAGCGGCAGCCAGCCCAGCAGACTGGCAGCTATGGTGAGCACAAAGCCCGCCAGCACCCACTGACTGCGGCGACTGTCCAGCCTGACACTCAGGTCCAGGCCGCTGACGGCGGCAAAGTCGGTACTGAGACGCGGATTACGGCTAAAGCCATCGCCCGGGGTCAACAGCAACACATCTCCGGCCTGCAGCACTATGTCGCCCAAGCCGCCCTTGAGTGGATGATGGCCACGGCGAATCGCCATTACGGCGGCATCAAACTGCTCCCGAAATCGCGAGGCCTTGAGTGACGATTCCACCAAAGCCGAAGACGGCGCCAGCACGGCTTCCACCAGATTCTGGCCCCTGGCCTGCTGCTTGCCGAACCACTCCAAACCATCGAATTGATGCAGCAACTCCACCGACTCCACCGCGCCGCTGAAGCGCAGCACATCCCCCGCGGCCAGCACGAGTTGCGGCGGCACAGGGCAGATGCGAATGCCGCTGCGCTCCAGCTCCGCCAGATAGAGCTTTTTCAGGGCCCTGAGTCTGTTGTCCTGCACGCTGCGGCCCACCAGGGTTGAGCCGGGCAACACCTTGGCTTCCAACAGATAGGGCAGACTTTCATCTCCATGTTGCTCATCGCCATCGGGCAACAGGTGTGACAGCAATACCAAAAGCGCAATACCGGCCACCACCACGGCCAGACCAATCAAGGAAAACTCAAAAAAGCCCAGGGGTTTCAGCCCGGCATTTTCAACAAAGGAGTTCACTATCAGGTTGGTCGAGGTGCCAATCAGGGTCAGGGTGCCGCCCAAAATCGCCGCGTAGGATAAGGGCAGCAATAACTTGGCCGGTGCGTGTTGCTGATTGCGACGCACCACGCCAATCAACGAGGCCACCACTGCGGTATTGTTGGTAAAAGATGACAGCAGCGCGGTGGAAAACCCCAGCTTGGCCATGGTCAGCCCCAAGGAGCCTGAGCCTATGACCTGGCTTAACCTGCCAAGCAATGGCGTCTTCTCCAGTGCCGTGGTTGCCAGCACCAGAAGCACCAGAGTCACCAGACTGGCGTTGGTAAAACTGCCCAGCAGCGACTCCAGTTCCAGCATACCCAAGAGGTAACTGAGCAGCGCCGCTATGGTAAACAGCATGGCCGGTGATGCCAGACCACTGACAAGTCCGGCCACCAGCGCGAGCAGTATTAACCCCAGGATCCAGGTTTCAGACAATTCAGTCTCCCTGAGCGCGGATATCCAGCGCCTGCCAATGGGGGAAATGCTTGCAGATCAAGGCATTGAGTTCCAATTCAAACTCACTGAAATGGGTCGTTTTTTCAGTTTCCCCAAGCGCCTGCTGCACCATACCGGCACCGACTGTGACATTGCTGATACGATCGATAAAGATAAAACCGCCGGTATCGCGATTGTCACTATAGGCATCGAACACCAGGGCCTCACTCAGCTCAAGTTCAACCAGGGCTATGGTGTTGAGGCTCAGCTCGGCAACACTATCCTGTGCCAGGGTATTCACATCTATGCTGTGCAATATGCGGCTGACACTGGCGGGCACCTTTTTGGTTCCCAGCTTGATGTTGTACTGCTTGCCGGGTGTCAGCGGCTGCTCGTGCATCCACACCACCTTGGCCAGCAGCCGGTTGGAAACGCCCACAGGGCTCGCCGCCGGTACTATCACATCGCCGCGGCTGATATCTATCTCATCATTCAGGGTCAGGGTCAGTGCCTGGCCGGCATAACCCTGCTGCCGCTCACCATCAAAGGTGACAATCGAGGCGATAGTCGACTCTTTTCCCGAAGGCAGCACCTTGACCCTCTGGCCAACTTGCAGACTGCCGGAAGCCAAAGTACCGGCAAAACCGCGGAAATCCAGGTTGGGACGGCTGACATACTGCACCGGGAAGCGGGCATCGAAGGCGTGATTAAAGCCGGTCACAGGCGCACTCTCCAGCATGGCAAGCAGGGTTTCACCCTGATACCAAGGGGTGCGCGCCGAGCGGTTCACCAGGTTGTCGCCATCGAGTGCCGACAGCGGTACAAAGCGGAGCTCTTCCAACTGTAACTGGCCGGCAAACGCCAGATAGTCGGCCTTGATCGCCTCGAAACGCTCCTCACTGAAATCCAGCAGATCCATCTTGTTGACGGCCACGATGAACTGCTTGATCCCCAAAAGAGAGCAGATAAAGCTGTGTCTGCGGGTCTGGGTCTGCACCCCGTAGCGACCGTCGATCAGGATAATCGCCAGATCGCAGTTGGAAGCGCCGGTCGCCATATTGCGGGTGTACTGCTCATGCCCGGGAGTGTCGGCAATGATGAATTTGCGCTTCTCGGTAGAGAAATAACGATAAGCCACATCTATGGTGATCCCCTGCTCGCGCTCGGCCTGCAGGCCATCCACCAGCAAGGCCAGATCCACGGCTTCGCCCGTGGTGCCATGGTTCTTGGAATCCTTGTGCAGTGCCGCCAGTTGATCTTCATAGATCTGGGCGCTGTCGTGCAGCAAACGGCCTATCAGGGTTGACTTGCCGTCATCCACGGAACCACAGGTCAGAAACTTCAAAAGCGATTTATGCTGCTGATTTTCAAGATATTGCTCTATACCCAGCTCATTGACTTGTTGTGCAACCGACATTAGAAATACCCCTCACGCTTTTTCTTTTCCATCGACCCGGACGAATCCCTGTCGATGACCCGTCCCTGACGCTCACTGGAGCGGGACAGCAACATCTCTTCGATAATCTCTGCCAGTGTCGCGGCACTGGACTCTATGGCGCCGGTCAGGGGATAACACCCCAAAGTGCGAAAACGCACCCGGCGATACTCGGGCACTTCGCCTTCATTGAGCGGCATCCGCTCGTCATCGACCATGATCAGGCTGCCATCGCGCTCCACCACAGGGCGCTGCTCGGCAAAATAGAGCGGCACTATGTCGATGTTTTCCTGATAGATGTATTGCCAGATATCCAACTCGGTCCAGTTGGAAAGCGGGAAGACCCTGATGCTCTCCCCCTTGCTGACCTGGCCGTTATAGGTGTGCCACAGCTCGGGGCGCTGATTTTTGGGATCCCAGCGGTGATGGCGATCGCGAAAGGAATAGACACGTTCCTTGGCGCGGGACTTCTCCTCGTCGCGGCGGGCGCCGCCAAAAGCGGCATCGAAACCGTATTTATCCAGGGCCTGTTTCAGGCCTTCGGTCTTCATCACGTCTGTGTGCTTGGCCGAGCCGAAGGTAAAGGGATTCATGCCCATCGCCAGGCCTTGCGGGTTCTTGTGCACCAGAAGCTCGAAGCCGTACTGCTTGGCCGCCTGATCGCGAAAACGTATCATCTCGCGAAACTTCCAGTCGGTATCCACATGCAGTAAGGGGAAAGGGATCTTGCCCGGATAAAAAGCCTTGCGCGCCAGATGCAACAGCACGGAAGAATCCTTGCCGATGGAATACAACATCACCGGGTTGTCAAATTCGGCGGCAACTTCGCGAAAGATCTGGATGCTCTCGGCTTCCAACTGTTCAAGGTGACTCAACACTGGCCCTGACATCTTATTTCTCCAATTGATTCAAAGTGCTGTAACAGCATCATGTTGTAGTTGCAGGCCATTGTTCGCCGCCTCGGGTTCAAACCAGCTGAGGCTGTCCGCCAGAGCGACGACTTCGCCTATGATCATCAGCGCCGGCATCACTACCCGCGAGTCCTGAGCCAGGGTTTGCAACTGCTCCAGAGTGCCGATAACACGCTGCTGCTGCCTGGTCGTGGCCTTGGAAACTATGGCCACCGGCGTCTGTGGGCTACGACCATGGGCAATCAGTTGTTGCTGAATAAGCCCGGCATTGAGGATCCCCATGTACACCACCAGGGTGTTGGCCGGGTTGGCGTAGCCTTGCCAATCCATGGGGCGGTTTTGCAGCTGGCAATGACCGGTAATAAAGCTGACCCCCTGGGCAAAATCCCTGTGGGTCAAGGGAATCCCCGCATAGGCGGCGGTACCGCTGGCGGCCGTGATGCCCGGCACCACTTCGAAGGCGACGCCGGCCTGCGCCAGAGTCTGCAACTCCTCGCCGCCGCGACCGAAGATAAAGGGATCGCCCCCCTTGAGTCTGACCACGGTTTGGCGGGTGAAGGCCTTGGTCAGCAACAAACGATTGATTTCACTCTGGGAAGCACTGTGCTCACCGGCCCGTTTGCCCACGGCAATGCGCTCGGCACCTTCGGGGATCAGCGCCAGGATCTCGGGACTGACCAAGGCATCGAACAGCACCACATCGGCGCACTTAAGCAGGTGCCACGCCTTGACGGTCAATAGCTCAGGATCGCCGGGACCGGCTCCAAGCAGATAAACTTTGCCTTTGGCCCGCTTACCGGGCAGTGTCAGTAATTCCATGCGCTATTCCCCATCTTGCTGATGCAAGCAATATAGCGGCTATACATATTCCACTATAAATAGAGAATCATTAGTTGTTATTACTTTTGGGTATATACGAGGAAATCGCGATAACGGAAAAGATATCTGGGACAGATAAATCTGTTAATAAAAAACATTTCTTTTTACTTTCAATGAATTACGAAAATAGAGTCGAACCGGATTGATGAAATTTTTTATTGTTTACTGCCGCATTTGGCACTAACTTATGGCAAAAAATTCTAGTTTAAGCTCAGTGACTACGACTCGGGATGGGAATGTGCAGGCTAAAGCCAGGATGTTACACTCTCAAGCCGAAACAATAGCCGGGCACCCATCAAGCCTCAGAGACAACAGGGAAGAATATGTATACCAAAATCCGTTCCAGCCTCAGCGGCCTGACCTTGGCCCTGGTCATATTACCGTCCAGCCAACTCTCTGCCGCCGAAGCCAATGGCCCTTCGCTGGTCGATCAAAGGGTGCAAGAGGAGCTGGAAACCTCAGAGCGACCCTTTGTAATCACCCCGCACAAGGTCAATTACATACTACCGGTCACCTATAATCCTTCGCCCAATATGGCCCCTTTTGAATCGAAAACGACTTCAGAAGATGAAACCTTGGATAAATATGAAGCCAAATTTCAAATAAGCTTCAAATTCCCGCTGATGTACAACGTGTTTGGCGACAATGGTCACCTGTTTTTCGCCTATACCAATCAATCCTGGTGGCAGGTGTACAACAAGGATATCTCCTCGCCGTTTCGGGAAACCAACCACGAGCCCGAACTCTTTATGTTGTTCAACAACGACTGGAAAATAGCCGGTTTCACCAACTCCTTCTGGGGCTTTGGTGCGGTGCATCAGTCCAATGGCAAGTCGGGCGACCTGTCCCGCAGTTGGAACCGTATTTATGGCACCATGGTGTTCGACAAAGGCCCAATCGCCCTGGCGGCCAAGGTGTGGTGGCGGATCCCGGAAAGCGAGAAAGAGTATGAGGGAGATCCCCGCGGCGACGATAACCCGGATATCACAGATTACCTTGGCCACTTCGAGCTGACCGGCGTCTATGGCATAGACGACCACAGATTCAGCCTGATGTTGCGTAACAATCTTCAAAGTTCCAACCGCGGCGCGGTGGAGTTTACCTGGAGTTACCCCATACTCGGTAACCTGCGCCTATATGCACAATACTTCAATGGCTACGGCGAAAGCCTTATCGACTATAACGATCACAATCAGCGTATAGGTATAGGGGTCGCCATCAACGATATCCTGTAAGCTATCAAGGGCGAGCTTAATGATTGCCTCTGTGCCATTTATAGGCCCAGAGGCTGATATCAGGGAGAGATATGAAGCCGGGATTCCGTGAAATAGTTAGCTGCTTTATCCTGCTGTTGCTGATCTCCTGTCTGCAGTTGGGACGATTCCTGCTGCCTGAGCCTGCGAAAAAAGAGCTGCTTAGCCAAAGGCAGATGCAGGCCGACCTGACTGTGCTGCTCAAACAATTGCAGCAGCACTCGGCCTTTATGGTGCTGGATCCGGACATTGAATCCCGGCTCGAGAAACGGCTGCAACGGCTGAAACAGGAATACCGAGACAGCATAGCTATCAATCGTTTCACCGCCGAAGTCAATAAACTGCTGGGAGAGCTAAAAGACCCCGGAGTCAGGGTCAAGCAAGCTGCGCTGCCTTCCGGCGTCTTGCCCCTCAGGCTCAAGCCCATGGAAGACAAATGGCTGGCGCTCAATGACAAGGACGAGCCCCTTCAAAGTGATACACCTTTTATCAGCCATATCGATGGCCTGCCCATCAGCCATTGGCAGAAGATTGCCAATCACTTTTTGCCGCCGGAGCAGCGAAATAACGTACCTATGCAGATACCTTGGCTGCAACAGCTGGATCTGCTGCGGCGGGAGATGGGGCTTAGAGTCAAAGATGAGGTACTACTGACGCTCTATGGGGCCGATCTCCAGCCACAAAATATAGAGATAAAAGTACCGCTGCAATTTCTCAGTGCTCCTCTGTCTATTCTGGCCAGTTGGCAACAATTGGCGCCTGACACAGCCCTGTTTACCTTGACGGATCTCAACGCCATAGAGACAGACCCTCAGCTGCAACAAGATCTGCTGCGCGCGATGAGTAATCACACCCTGGTGCTGGATCTGCGCCACGCCAACGGATTCAGCGACAGCCTGCTGCAGTTTCTCGGCAACTATCAAGATGGACTCAGCAGCCAACCACTGGGCTATAGCCGCTACCGCCGCTCACCGCAGCTACGGCGCGACTTTCTGCAGCCACTGCACTTTGAACCGCTCACTCAATTCGCACCGTTTCCGCCGGTACAGGCCGCACTGGACAATCAGCCACAGCCCAACCTGAGTCACTGGTATGCCCGACCGATCCCAAAACTGACTGCAGCGCCCGTGCCTGAGTCGGGGCGCCTGGTCCTGCTTATCGGCCCGGACTGTCGTCAGGAGTGTGAATGGATTGCCTATGCCGCCAAACGCTGGCGCAGGGCGCTATTGGTGGGCGAACCGACCCGCGGCGATCTGGGGCGTTTACATCATTTCACCCTGCCGGCCAGCGGCCTTAAACTGAGTATCAGCGCCTCACTTGGCTATGACGGTTATGGTCAGTTGCTTTCCGGGGTCGGCACAGAGCCGGATCTGCAACTGCCTACAGATGAACCCTTGCAATGGCAGGGATTACTGTCACTCATCTCCCCGGAGCAGCGTTTGCGAAAGTCTAAGGATGCTCAATCAGAACTCATGGAACCCAAGACTCAATTAAGCTCGACTACGCCCAGCTCAACTGCTCGGTAGCACCTCTCTGACGTCTTATTTTCAATAGTTGACTCATTCAAAAAGTCACTTGATGAAAACCTTAGTTAGTAGAGACACAGATGAAGTTGAAGTTTGGAACAAACAATTCCCGGATAGCCCCATGAAAGGGTAAGTGGGCTATCCGGGACACGGAGAGTGCTTTGAAGCTGCGCCAGCAAGCCAATCAAAGCTCGGGGTCACTCGCGACCGACTGCTGAAAAAACCTGGGCAACCGATGCCATAAAGGCGAGCCGTCTTGATGTGTATTGCCGACTGCACTGCCTGCCGCTAAGCCGATGTTTCATAAAAACACCCGATACAGAATGACATATCACACTTCCCCCAGCGGGAACTATGGATTATAAACCAGAAAACCGCCCTGTGCATAACCCTGTGAACAAATATGTACTAAAGTATAACCCTCAACGGTTAGAAGACCGTAACAATAGGAATCCTCAAGGTTAACTTTCCAAGATGACCACAAGATGACAAGCCGGACAACTTGTCCACAGACAGAAAAAGGCCGCTGATGACAGCGGCCCCAAAATCAGATCTCATAGTGCAATCCGCACTCGCGTTTTAACCCGTTGAAACGTGTCTCTTCTTCCGTCATCCCCAGCTCCAGGGGCTTGCTCGAATGGCTATCACCCACAGAGACATAACCCTGCTCCCAGAGGGGATGATAGGGCAAGTCATAGCACTTGAGATACTCATGCACCTGTTTGTTGCTCCACTCGATAATCGGCAGCATCTTGTAGCGCTTGCCGTGGATAGCCAAAATCGGCAACGCCTCCCGGGTCGATGCCTGGGAACGGCGCAAACCGGCAAACCAGGTGCCGACATCCAGCTCAGCCAGTGCCCGCTGCATCGGCTCTACCTTATTGATGCGGTTGTATTGCTCCAGCCCTTCAAGCCCCTGCTGCCACAGCTTACCGAATCTGGCCTCCTGCCAGGCGGCGCTCGTCTCGGCCCGATAGACTTTGAGATTGAGTCCGAGCCGCTCTGTCAGTTGATCGATAAAGCGGTAGGTCTCGGGAAACAGGTAGCCGGTGTCGGTCAAAATCACTTGTGTGCCTTGCTGCACCGAGTTCACCAGATGCAGCATCACTGCCGCCTGAATACCAAAGCTGGACGACAGGGCATGACTTCCGGGCAGATAGGCCAGGGCCCATTGGATCCGCTCCTCAGCGCTCAATCCGCCAAGATAGCCATTGATGGCAGCGAGGGCACTTTGCTGCTCAGAGGTCGGCGCATCCAGCAAGGCCAGCAGCGCCTCGGCGCTGTGCAATAAACTTGTGGTATCAGCCATGAAAGTCCCTCGCGGCGTCCAATACAGGTTTTACTATTCCGGCGCGCACCGTGAAATCACCGAAGCTCTCGCCGATTTCGCGCTCGGCGGCATAGCGACCAAACAGGGCATCGAGCTCGCTGAGGATCTCGACTTCCTGAATATTTTCACGGTACATCTTGTTCAATCGGGTGCCTTCGAAGCTGGCGCCCAGATACATGTTGTAGCGCCCGGGGGCCTTGCCCACAAAACCGATCTCGGCGGCAAAGGGGCGGGCACAACCGTTGGGACAGCCCGTCATACGCACGACTATCGCCTGCTCACCTATGGCGTGCTTGGCCTGCAGCGCATCCACATGGTCGATAAACTCGGGGAAATAACGCTCGGCTTCGGCCATGGCCAGGGCGCAGGTCGGCAGCGCCACACAAGCGATAGAATGGCCACGGGTTGCGGTGATCACCTGCCCCATCAGGCCATGCTTACGCGCCAGTGCTTCGATTTCTGCCTTATCCTCATCCGCCACTTTGGCGATGATGATGTTCTGGTTGGAAGTCATCCGAAAATCGCCCTTATGTATCTTGGCGATTTCCCGAAGCCCGGTCTGCAACAACTTACCCTGGGTATCTTTCACCCGGCCACCTTCGATAAACAGGGTCAGGTGCCAGTGGTTGTCTATGCCTTTAACCCAGCCGTATCTGTCACCGCGATCGCCAATGACCACATCACGCTTGGGGGCGAACTTAACCCCGGCGCGCTTCTCAACCTCGGCCTTAAAGGCCTCAAAGCCGTGATCCACTATGGTGTATTTGAGACGGGAGCGTTTACGATTGCTGCGGTTACCCCAATCGCGCTGCACTGTCATCACGGCCTCGGCAAACTTAATGGTGTCTTCGGCCTTGATAAAACCAAAGTCATCGGCCAGCCGCGGGAAGGTTTCCACTTCGCCATGGGTCGAGCCCATACCGCCACCGGCCACCAGATTGAAGCCCACCAGCTCGCCCTCTTGCGCCACGGCAATAAAACCCAGGTCATTGGTGTAAACATCCACATCGTTGTCCGGTGGCACAGCTACCGCCATCTTGAACTTACGCGGCAGGTAGGTCTTGCCGTATACAGGCTCGACCGCAGCCGACTGCTCATCTTCTGTGCTGAGCAGCTTCTCCTCGTCGAGCCAAATTTCGGCATAGGCACGGGTGTGCGGCAGCAGATGATCCGACAATTTCTTGGCCCAGAAATAAGCCTGCTGATGCAGCTTGGACTCTACCGGGTTGGGGTTACACATGACGTTGCGGTTCACATCACCACAGGCGGCAATCGAGTCCAGCGCTTCCCTGTCCAGCCCCTGAATAATGGTTTTCAGGTTGCGCTTGGGGATGCCGTGGTACTGGAATGTCTGCCGGGTCGTCAAACGTATGCTGTTGGAGCTGGTCAGCTCCGAGGCTATCTTGTCCACACCCAGCCACTGCTCTGGAGTACAGACACCACCCGGCACCCGGGCACGCAGCATAAAGCTGTACAGCGGCTCGAGCTTTTGCTCCTTACGTTCATTGCGCAGATCCCTGTCGTCCTGCTGATAGAAACCGTGAAACTTGATCAGTTGCTGATCGTCGTCGCTGAAGGCGCCTGTCACTTCCGTGCCCAGACCCTCGCGTATGGTGCCGCGCAGATAGTCACTGTCGGTCTTGATATGCTCGTTGGCGGATAATTTCTGCTCACTCATGGCCTTATCTCTTTATTCCTAGGTTCTTCAGCTCAGTAGACATCTTTCTGGTAACGCTTGGCGCTGCGCAGTTGATCGAGAAACACTTCGGCGGCCTCGCTCGTCAAACCGCCTTGCTCCATGGCCACTTCAAGCAGTGCCTGGTGCACATCTTTGGCCATTCGCTCGGCATCGCCGCACAGGTAGATATGAGCCCCGCGCTCAAGCCACTGCCACAGCTCTTTGGCCTGTTGTTTAATCTTGTGCTGAACATAGACTTTCTCTGCTTGATCCCGGGAGAAGGCCAGCGAGATCCGGCTCAGGGCGCCACTCTTGAGGTACTGTTGCCACTCGGTCTGATAGAGAAAATCCTGCTCGAAATGGGGATTACCGAAGAACAGCCAGCTGTCGCCGGTCACGCCCTCGGCCACTCTTTGCTGCATGAAGGCCCGAAATGGCGCGACACCGGTTCCCGGCCCTATCATGATCACAGGCGTCTGTGGGTCTTCGGGCAGGCGGAAGTGCTTGTTGGGTTCCACATACACCCGCACCTGAGCGCCCTCCTCGGCCCGGGCCAGGAAGTGAGAGGCGGCGCCGAAACGGCGTTGACCGTCACGTTCCTCTTCCACCAGCGCCACTGTGAGATGCACTTCAGACTCCACTTCACTCTGACTCGAAGCGATGGAGTAAAGCCTTGGGGTAATAGGGCGCAGCTTGTCCAACAGAGTCTGGGCAGAATCCAGCTTGGCACCATTGAGAGGGTATCGTTTCACCAGGTCTACCAGTTGGTGGCTGAGAATAAACTGCCGGGTCTGCTCCTTGTCTTGACTGATAGTGAGCAGCTCGTCGCTCTGTACGGTTTCGGCCCAAAACTGCACCAGACCGGGGTAGAGTTGGGTCAGCTCTTTGTGCTCAATCAGGGCATCACGCAACGCCAAAGACTCGGTGCCAAGCTGAACCCGGGTATCCGGCTCCAGCGCCAACGCCTCGAGAATTTCGGCCACCAGAGCCTCATCGTTATGGAAATAGACTCCCAGCGCATCACCCGCCTGATAGCTGATGGACGACTCGCCCAAATCGATTTCCAGATGACGGATATCCTTGAGTGAATCCCGGCCCGTTAGTTTCTGGCTGACTATCACTTCGGCGCTGTAGGGGTTTTGCTTGTCATATTCCTGGCCGATATTGCCATTGATACCTGCATTGATGGACACCACATTGGTCGCTGCGCCATCGGCCGCCTGCAGCAGAGGCTTAACCTGCTCAAGCAGCTCGGTTTGCCAGCTGTCACTCTGTAACTGATAGTCCACATCACAGTCCACTCTGGGCAGTAAAGGCTTGGCCCCGAGGGCACTCAGGCGGGCATCGAAGTCTTTACCTGTCTGACAGAAAAACTCATAGGAGGAATCCCCCAGCGAGAGAACCGCATACTGAAGCTTATCCAGCTTGGGGGCGCGTTTGGAGCCGAGAAACTTGTGCAGCTCAATGGCATCATCGGGAGCTTCACCTTCACCATGGGTACTCACCACGGCCACCAGCAGGGTTTCCTGCTTGAGATTACGGACATTGTATTCGCCCATAGATGCCAGGTTAACGCCATAGCCCAGACTCTGGGCCTTGGTGGCCAACGCCTTGGCGATACCCCGGCCATTGCCCGTCTGACTGCCATAGAGTATGGTCAGAGTTTGCCCGCTCTGGTTTTGGGGGGAAGCGCCCTCCTGCCCCTGAGCGCTGGCGGCCAGATAACCACTGACCCATGCCAGCTGCAGCGGGCTGAGCTCGGCGGTGAGTTGTTTAAGCTTATCCACTTGTGGTGCTGAGAGTGGCGAAGCCAGTGAAGAGAGTTGTTTCAGTAACATTGAGACGGCCCGGTGACAGAGTAATGTCAGCAGCTTAGCCCCACTATCGAAAAGCAAAAAAGAATAATATTTAATTTTTTATATCAATAAGGAATATGCATGGTATAAAAATTAAGCTACAAAAGTGTGGCCTGGCGCAAAGAATTTGCTCTGACCAGTGGAGAAACACACCACATGAAGAATATGAGCTTGTTTCCATTGAAAGACTTGCGACAATGCCAAAAGCACGCTAGGTGCCATGAAAGGAATATCTGTACCCCACACCCAGGATTTCATTCATGAGCGGGCTTGGTTCCTGAAAACATTTCAGGAAGTCCCCAATGGAAAGGGAAAGACCAGTCCCCCGAGTCCAGGTCAACAGACTTGCATTCTTTCACTCTGCCAGCGGAGTTTTGGCGGGGTGAATTTTGTTTATCAACCATCAGGGAATAGTCATGCAGATTGGAATACCGAGAGAGAGTCTCGCCGGTGAAACCCGGGTCGCTGCGACCCCGGCAACGGTAGAGCAACTTAAAAAACTCGGCTTTGAAGTGGCAGTGGAAGCAGGCGCGGGTGCGCTGTCCAGCTTCAGTGATGCCGCCTTCGAAGCCGCCGGTGCCAGTGTGGTACCGAATGTATGGCAGGCCGACTTGATCTTTAAGGTCAACGCGCCAACAGAAGATGAAATCAGCCAAATCAAAGATGGAGCCACCCTGGTAAGTTTTATCTGGCCGGCCCAAAATCCTGAATTGGTGGAAAAGTTGTCACAGCGCAACATCAATGTGATGGCGATGGACATGGTGCCGCGGATCTCCCGTGCCCAGTCCCTCGACGCCCTCTCATCCATGGCCAATATCGGCGGTTATCGCGCCGTGGTGGAAGCTGCCCATGAGTTTGGCCGTTTCTTTACCGGCCAAATTACTGCCGCGGGTAAAGTCCCACCGGCCAAGGTGCTGGTGATAGGTGCCGGGGTTGCCGGTCTTGCCGCCATTGGTGCCGCCGGTTCATTGGGCGCCATAGTGCGCGCCTTCGATACCCGTCTGGAAGTGGCCGAACAGATCGAATCCATGGGCGGTGAATTCCTCAAATTGGACTTCGGCGGGGAAGACGGCTCTTCCAGCGATGGCTATGCCAAAGTGATGTCTGATGAATTCATCAAGGCTGAAATGGCGCTGTTCGCCGAGCAAGCCAAGGAAGTGGATATCATCATCACCACAGCACTGATTCCAGGCAAACCTGCGCCCAAGCTCATCACCAAAGAGATGGTCGACTCCATGAAGCCGGGCTCAGTAATAGTGGACCTGGCGGCCGCTACCGGTGGCAACTGCGAATACACCCAAAGCGGCGAACTCTTTGTGACCGACAATGGCGTTAAAGTCATAGGTTACACAGATCTGCCAGGGCGTTTGCCGGCACAGTCATCCCAGCTTTACGGCACCAACCTGGTGAACCTGATGAAGCTGATGTGCAAGGAGAAAGACGGCAACGCCAGCATAGACTTCGAAGACGTGGTGATGCGCAACATGACGGTCGTCAAGGCAGGTGAAGTCACCTTCCCGCCGCCACAGATCTCAGTGACCGCAGCGCCCAAAAAACCGGCTGCCAAAGTCGAGCCGAAAAAGGCTGAAGAGAAAGCGCCATCCAAGCTCAAGTATATTTTGGGTGCTCTGGGTGTGGCCGCGTTCGGCGCCGTGGCCTCGGTGGCTCCGGCTGAGTTCCTGTCGCACTTTACTGTATTCGTGCTCGCCTGTGTGGTGGGTTACTACGTGGTTTGGAACGTGACTCATGCGCTGCATACGCCATTGATGTCAGTCACCAACGCTATTTCCGGCATTATTGTGGTAGGTGCACTGCTGCAGGTTGGCCAGGGCTCGGCCCTGATGACCGCACTGGCATTTATCGCCGTGCTGATTGCCAGTATCAACATCTTTGGTGGCTTTACCGTCACCCAGCGCATGCTGAAGATGTTCCGTAAGGATTAAGGGGGTATATCGTGTCTCAAGGACTGGTAACAGCAGCCTATATCATAGCGGCCCTGTTCTTCATCTTAAGCCTCGCCGGCTTATCGAAGCAGGAGTCTGCAAAAAATGGAAACCTGTTTGGGGTTATAGGGATGTCGATCGCTTTGATCGCTACCATACTGAATCCCGAAACCAATGGGGTTCACTGGATCATTCTCGCCATGGTGATAGGCGGTGCCATAGGTATTCGTCTGGCGCTCAAGGTTGAGATGACAGAGATGCCTGAGCTGGTCGCCATTCTCCACAGCTTTGTGGGTATGGCCGCCGTATTGGTAGGTTTCAACTCTTTCCTCGGCCTGCACCCACAGGCGATGAACGAAGTGATAGTCACTGTCGGTAATGACCTTAATGCCACTCTGGAAGCCGCCAGGGCAGCCATAGAGCAAGCCGCCGCCTCGGCAGCGCATGAGCCCATGACTGGCGCCATGCTCAACATCCACCTGGTGGAAGTCTTCTTGGGGATCTTCATCGGTGCCGTGACCTTCACCGGCTCTGTGGTGGCATTCGGCAAACTCAGAGGCATTATCTCCTCCAAGCCGATGATGTTGCCTCATCGCCACAAGCTCAACCTGCTGGCGGTAGTGGTATCCCTGCTGCTGATGATTTACTTCGTCAACGTAGGTGGCAGCATCTGGCCTCTGCTGATCATGACACTGATAGCCTTTGCCTTTGGCTGGCACCTGGTAGCCAGCATAGGCGGCGCCGACATGCCGGTTGTGGTATCCATGCTCAACTCCTACTCTGGCTGGGCGGCCGCAGCGGCGGGCTTTATGTTGTCCAACGACCTGCTGATCGTCACAGGTGCCCTGGTAGGTTCTTCCGGTGCCATCCTGTCTTACATCATGTGTAAGGCGATGAACCGTTCCTTTATCTCTGTAATTGCCGGCGGTTTCGGTACCGATGGCGCCGTTTCCAGCGGTGATGAAGAGATGGGCGAATACCGTGAAACCACGGCCGAAGAGGTAGCCGAGCTGCTGAAAAACTCCAGCTCAGTGATCATCACCCCCGGATACGGCATGGCGGTGGCCCAGGCACAGTATCCCGTGGCCGAGATCACCCAGAAACTGCGTAATCTGGGAGTGAAAGTGCGCTTCGGTATCCACCCGGTTGCCGGGCGTCTGCCGGGCCATATGAACGTGCTGTTGGCCGAGGCCAAAGTGCCTTATGACATAGTGCTGGAGATGGACGAGATCAATGATGATTTCGAAGACACAGATACAGTACTGGTG
This sequence comes from Shewanella sp. BJSY2023SW001, assembly GCF_047314685.1. Taxonomy (NCBI): domain Bacteria; kingdom Pseudomonadati; phylum Pseudomonadota; class Gammaproteobacteria; order Alteromonadales; family Shewanellaceae; genus Shewanella; species Shewanella sp. BJSY2023SW001. Next base: position 76,043 of record NZ_JBKORF010000080.1, on the reverse strand, counting down.
ATAGGTGCCAACGATACGGTTAACCCGGCGGCCACTGAAGATCCTTCCAGCCCAATCGCCGGCATGCCGGTACTGGAAGTGTGGAAGGCCCGCAACGTCATCGGCTTCAAACGCTCGATGAACACAGGTTATGCCGGGGTGCAGAACCCACTGTTCTTCAAAGACAACACCCAAATGTTGTTCGGCGATGCCAAGGCCAGCGTAGAAGCGATTTTGAAATCACTCTAAGTAGCCTATCGCAGTAACAGCATGAGTAATAGAGGGAGCCTGATGGCTCCCTCTTCTTTTGCCTGCTCTTTACAGGTTTGAGCCCTCAGGCCGCTATCTCCTGCCCCCAAGCTGTCTTTAGGGAAGGTGCGAATAAGTCCTCGTGGCACAGAGGGGAGATTCACAAAGATAAACTCAGCTTTGGAGAATGGTATTAAAAGCAATCTGGCAATGCGGCATCACTATGCCGAAACAACTACCATGCCCACCTGCACCTCTTTATCTTTCTTGCCAAGCTCCGTCAGGGTTCGCTCAACGGCGTTTTCGGCGGCTTCTTGCGCCATGAGATAAGAAGTGCATACCTGCCACTAAGACCGGCTTTAGTGGTCTTTAGCCCACCGAATCTCCGCCCGTTCACTGTTCAATTTATGGACAATCAAATCATTGACCCTGCAAATTAGGTCTGTTAGATATACTCAGATTAAAAAATGCAAAGGAGATGTGAAATGAGTATACGGATCTTACTTGCAATTCTGTTATTGGGGTGTTGCTCTCAAAACGCGATTGCGAAACCAGAAAGCGATGTGCAAAAAAAAGTAGAAGCTCACGCTCAGTACTTTGGTTTTCAAAGTCCAGAGGCTTACTTGCACTTTTCAGCTGAATTAAATCAGCTGATGTCCGGGAAGAAAACCCTAGGAGAACCTCTTTTAAAAACGACTACTTACATCAACTCTTTGGGGGCTGGAACTACTTATTCTACACTTTCTGTTGAGCAAAAGAGTGAACTCTTTGCTTTGATAAAAGCACGTAGGCTAAACATGGCTCAAAGTCTTGGTATTCCAGAGTCTTCAATGGATAGACTTATCACTCAATATGCAACCTACTCTAGGCTGAATGCAAAGTTGCATAACATTGCTCTGGATAAGGTGTTTCAAACCACATCAGGTGAAGATGATGAAATTGAGCGGATAGAAGTCGAGGGACGTCTACTACAAAGTTGGGGAGGCTATGACTCACTCATGATGTACGTAGGAATCACCGAGATGGCAATGCAATCAGGTATTTCCCAATACACTCCTTTCGTTGTTCGTTTTACCTCAAGAGAGTCTGAACAAACTTTTATGTATAATAATTATTCTGGGTCATGGAGTATCTCAAATGAAACTCCGTGTATACAAGATAGTTGCCAAGGGTATCCTGTTCTAAATCCTTAACTAAAAGGATTGCAAAAAAGCCCCAGTAGAATTAATTACAGGGGCTTTTTTGTACTTAGAATTTCACCTGGAGGAACCAGTCAGAAGTTGTCTTAGTTACTCTAGTGCGAGCCTTCGCCTCTCCCTCCGCTGCAATAACTTTACCTTGCACTTGGTGACCTTCCCTGAGGGGAAATTCACAAGGATAAGCACTGCCTTGAGAATCGCATTAAACGTAATCTGGCAATGTGGTATCACTATGCCATTACTGTGAACAAAACGGTACGATTCACAGCCACTCTGGGATAGAACAACCGGTTGTTGGTCCATTTATCCCCCAAAAGTTGGTGTGGAAGCCCCCCCGATTAAAGCTCACGCACACTCAGTGCCCCAGCTTGGCCTGCTCAATAAGCAGGGCCGCTGGTATAGCCGCCCTGCTTAGTTTTAGCCGTTAACCACCGAGGATCCGTTTCCACCAAGGCAAAGGTTCACCGCAGTTGGGTGCCGGATGATAACTGTCGGCCAGCGCAGGAACCGCCACCACATTACGGCAATCGGCTTGTTTCGCCGCACCTGTATCCCGGTCGAAATAGCCCTGCACCACGCCGTTGACCGGCGGCAATCTCAGCCCCAGCGGCGGCCGCTCGGCGAGGAAACGTTGATAAACCGTCATGGCACCACTGCTGCCATAGAACTGGGTCTTGCCGTTGTCATCACGGCCAACCCAAACGGCGGCAACGTTACGCTCGTCAAATCCGGCAAACCAGGAATCGCGGCGGTCGTTGCTGGTGCCCGTCTTGCCCGCCAGCATCACTCCGGGGAAAGCCGCCCCAAGACGCGAAGCCGTGCCGGACTCCACCACCTTGGTCATGGCGTACTGAACCAGATAGTTGGCCGCAGGCGTTATCGCCTCATGGCGTGGCATACTGGCCACAGGCAGGGGCTGGTTGTCGCTGTCCAGCACGGCAGTCACCGCATTGAGCTTACGATAACGACCTCCGTCCGCCAGGGTCTGATATACCTGCGCCACCATCAAGGGGGAACCGTTCACGGCGCCGAGCAACATGGAAGGATAAGCCGATACAGCTTCATTCCAACCGGCCTCTTTTAGCGTCGCGGCTACGGCATCGACGCCAACCATCATGCCCAGATTCACGGTCGGCACGTTCATCGATTTCTTGAACGCCGTCAACAGCGGCACCTGGCCGCGGAACTTGCGATCCACATTCTGGGGCGACCAGGTCTTGCCCTGCTCATTCTTGAGGGTAATAGCCTCATCTTTGAGGGGGCTGGCGAGATTGAACTTACTGCCCTGTGCCAGCGCCGTGGCATAAACAAACGGCTTAACCAGTGAACCTATGGGACGGCGAATTTCCACCGCCCGGTTGAAACCCTCGTAGCCCGGCACCTTATCGCCCACCATGGCGGCAATCCCGGCGCTGTACTTGTCGGTCACCACCATGCCCACCTGCACCTCTTTATCTTTCTTGCCAAGCTCCTTCAGGGTTCGCTCAACGGCGTTTTCGGCAGCTTCCTGCGCCATGGGATCCAAAGTGGTATAGACCTTGACGCCGGACTGCTTCAGCAGCGCCGCACCATAGCGGTCCTTGAGTTCCTGTTTAACCACGGCAAAGAAGGCCGGCAGTTTCTGGTGCACCGGCTTGTCCGAGCGCCTTAATCCCAGCGGCGACTCCGCTGCCGCCTTGTATTGGTCGACAGAAATTTTGCTGCCTTCCATCAACAGCCTGAGCACCAGATCGCGCCGCTCCTGAGCCCTGTCAGGATAGCGCCAAGGGTTGTAGTAGGATGGCCCCTTGATAGCGGCGACCAGGAAGGCTTGCTGTGCCAGGGTCAGCTCTCCGACCGGGCGGCCAAAATAGAATTGCGATGCCAGCCCCATGCCATGCACGGCTCTGGATTTGTCCTGCCCCATGTAGACCTCATTGAGATAGGCCTCGAGAATTTCATCCTTGCTGTAACGAAAATCGATAATCAGCGCCATCAAGGCCTCCCTGGCCTTACGGATTAAGGAGCGCTCGCTGGAGAGGAAGAAGTTCTTCGCCAGCTGCTGGGTCAGGGTTGAGCCGCCCTGTACCGTGCGACCGGCACTGATATTGACCAGCAGGGCACGGGCGATGGCAAAGGGATTCACCCCGTGGTGCTCATAGAAGCTGCGGTCTTCCACCAAAATAAGCGCTTCGACTATGTGTTCGGGGATCTGTTCGGTTGGTACAAATAGCCTGTCCTCACCATCACCGGCGATGATCCTGTCCAGCAGCACAGGTTCGAGATGAAACACCGCCAGTTGACGTTTGTCGCTCATGCGCGCCACCGAAGTGACGCCGTTGGAGTCGAAACTTATCATCACCCGCTGCTCTGCCTGGCTTCCCTCAGGATGCAGGAAGGGGCGACGCCACAGCTCGATTCGGGTACTGGAGGCAGAAAACTCCCCCACCTGGCGCGGATTGGCCACCTTGCGATAGCCCAGCAGCTTAAGTTCGGCCATCAGCTGGGCGTGGCTCACCGCCGCCCCGGGATAGAGTGCCATTGAGCGACTGAACACCTGCGCCGGCAGGTGCCACTTCTGCCCTTCAAACTTACGGGCGATGATCTGATCCAGGTAGATACAATAGATGGTCAACGCCGCTACCAGAATAAGGGCCAGCTTCCAGGTTATCGACCATAACCTGCGCCACAACCCGGGGCTTTGCCGCGCCGGCTTGCTCTTGCTGCTGGTTTTTCTGGTACTTTTTTTCGTGGTACTTTTCTTGGTGGTCATGCTTATCCCAAAATTTACTGCTGGATATTCAAGGTCTTTTTCTTGGTGAATTTGGTCGGCAAAGTATTAGCCGGGTCGTCGGGCCACAGGTGTTTAGGGTAGCGCCCACGCATCTCTTTTTTCACTTCGACATAGGGCCCTTGCCAAAAGCTGGCCAGATCGGCCGTCAGTGCCAAGGGGCGCTGCGCCGGAGACAAGAGTTCCATGGTTACGGTCAGCTCCCCTTGCAGTAGCCGCGGGCTTTCGGCCATGCCCAGCGCTTCCTGCAGACGCACGCTCAGCAGCGCCCGCCCGCCGGCATCATAGCGGATCGGCGCCCGGGTGCCCGTGGCCATTTTCCAATGGCTCGGCAGCCATTCATTCAGCATCTGCTGCGCCTGCCACTCGAGGCGATTGAGCAGCAACTGCTTGATATCCAATGCCATTAACCCCTTTAGCTGCTTGATATCGCTCAAAAACGGCTCCAACCACTCCTCGAGAGAATCCAGCAGCGCCGGATCGCTGCTGTCCGGGAATAGGCTCGGATCTTTGGATCTTGCCAGTGCCAGCCTGAACTGGAGCTGCCTGACATCCTCATCCATATTGAGCAGCGCCAAGCCTTTACTGCGCAGCAACGTCATAATCGCCTGAGCCCTCAGCTTGGGATCCACCTCTTTCTCGGCTTCCCGCTTGAGCACTATCTCCCCAAGACGCAGTTGGCGCTCGGCAAAGAAACGTCCCTTGGACTCATCCCAGCCCGCCTGCTGTTGCCAAGTGCAGAGAAAAGCCAGCTCATTTTCCAGCAACCCCGCCGGTAATTCGGCCGCCAGATAGATGCGGCCGGCGCTGCGGCCCTCGGTCTCCTGGTAATCGGCCACCACCAGAAACTCGCAGCCGCTGAGGCTGTCACCGGCATCGAGCACCACGCCGCTGCCATTGGCCAACTGGTAACCCTCGACGCCTCTTGCCTTGGCTATCCTGTCAGGAAATGCCAGCGCCAACAACAGGGCGCAATCGGCACGATTCGCCAATTTCAGAAAGTCTGCCGCCTTGCCATTAAGCCCTAAGCGTCTGAGCCAGTTGCCGACTTGTCTGGCCTCAAGGCCTTGAGTGGCCTGAGAAAGTTTATCCATGATATCGGCGCCGTTGCCCGCAAGGCTTCTGGCCTCCAATAAGGCAGCCAGCAGACAAGCCAGACCGGCGAGCTCAGGTTCGCCGCGCCCCTGCCCCAAACTCTGCGCCCGAAGCAGCATATGCGCCAGCCGTGGCTGCGCCCCCAGTGCATAGGCCGCGCGGCCATGGGCGCTAAGCTTACGTTGCCTGTCTACCAATTGCAGCGACTGCAACAGCTGCCAGGCCACCGCCTCATTGGCTCTGGCCGGTGGCGTCAGTAAAGGCAAGTCACTGAGGCTACGCACACCCCAGCAAGCGGCATCCAAGGCCATGGAGAGCAAGTCGGCATGCAAGATTTCCGGCTCATCCGCTTGCGGCAAGCGGCCGTGCTCCTCCTGGCCCCAAAGCCTTAAGCAGAAACCCGCACTGGTGCGCCCAGCCCGCCCGGCTCTTTGAGTGGCCGATGCCTGGCTGATACGCTTGAGTCCCAAACGGGTCACGCCGCTGCGGGGGTTGAAACTGGCCTGGCGCTTGTAACCACTGTCCACCACCAGAGTAATCCCCTCTATGGTCAGACTGGATTCCGCCAGGTTGGTGGACAATACCAGCTTACGCTCACCGGCATTGGCCGGGGCAATCGCCGCATCCTGCTCTTTGGCACTCAGTGAGCCGTAGAGAGGACAAATGCGCACATTGGCCGCAACTCTGGATTGCAGATAGTGCTTGAGGCGCTGAATTTCCCCCTGTCCCGGCAGGAAGGCGAGTATCGAGCCCTGTTGCTGCGCTTCGCTAACCCCCAAAGCACTGGCCTGCTGAGGGTCCAGCAGCGCCAGCAACTGCCGCCCCATATGTTCAAGCCAAGGCGCCATGCCAGAGCCGGAACCCGAACCGCTGCGCCTCTGCGCCGAAACAGCGCTGTAGGCGATAGTCACAGGGTAGCTGCGACCCTCACTGGCAAGTAGCTTGGCATCCGGCATCAAGGTTTGTAACGGCAAACCTTCGAGCGTTGCCGACATGGCCAGCAAGTGTAAATCGTCCCGCAATGAGGCCTGCACTTCCAGTGCCAACGCCAGACCGAGATCTGTGCTCAGATGGCGCTCATGGATCTCATCGAAAATGATCATGGCAACGCCCTTGAGCTCAGGGTCCTGCTGGATCATGCGGGTCAGCACCCCCTCGGTGATGATCTCGAGTCGGGTGTTGCCGCTGACCTGACTCTCACCACGAATCCTGAACCCCACCTCTTGCCCCAGCGCCTGCCCTCTTTGGCGCGCTAAAAAGCCGGCGATGGCCCGAGCCGCCACCCGTCTGGGCTCCAGCATAAGGATCTTGCCGTCGATTTCCGGCCAGTCGAGCAGTGCCAAGGGCAGCGCGGTGGATTTACCGGCTCCGGTAGGTGCTTCGAGGATAACTTGCTGACAAGTGGCCAAGGTTTGGCGCAGTTGAGGCAACAGAGATTGAATGGGTAAGTCGTTCAAGATTCAGGGCATGGCTTACAAAAACAGGCGCTCAGTGTAACCAGTTTCCGCCGCTGTGGCTAACCTAACGAATTGGCTCGCTCAGCGCCAATAAGGGCCTGGGTTTACCTATGGCGTAACCTTGAGCATAATCCACTCCTAGCTCCCGCAGTTTCGCCACTATGGCCTCGGTTTCCACAAACTCGGCAATAGTTTGAAACGCCATCTGCTTCCCCAACTGACACATGGCGGCAATAATCGCCTGATCCGCCTTGTCTTCACAGAGATTGACCACAAACTGGCCGTCAATCTTCACATAATCCACCGCCAACTGTTTCAGGTAGGCAAAAGAGGAAAAGCCGGCGCCAAAGTCATCCATCGCCAGCTTACAACCCAAAGGTTTGAGCAGTTCAATCAACCTATGAGCCTGCTCGAGCTGGCTGAGAACCGAAGTTTCGGTGATTTCGATACACAGCTTATCGACCAACTCCGGCTCGGCCAGCAGACGCATCTCAAGCCAGTCCATAAACTCCTCATCCTCAAGCGAGGACGCCGAAAGGTTCAGCGACACCAAAGACAGGGACTGCCACAACTCAAGATGCCGATTGCCCCAAAGCAGCAGATGATCTATCACCCAGCGATCCACTCTGGACGCCAGGTTATAACGCTCTGCCGCCGGCAGAAATATCGCCGGTGACAGCATCTCTCCCTCCTCCTGATACATACGCAGCAAGATCTCCAGATGCATACCGCTATCTGTAGCCTCCAGCGGGCGGATCTCCTGAAAATAGAGCTCAAATTTGTCGTTGGCCAGGGCTCCCAGGACATCGACCGAGGCGGTCATTTCGCTGTAGAGCCGCTTGAGGCGGGGATCGCTGCTATCGTAGAGTAACCAGCCATTGCGCCCCTGCTCCTTGGCCAGCCGGCAAGCGGCATCGGCCTGGCCCATAACGGTATAGATGTCCTGCGCCAATGGTTCCAACTGGGCTATGCCTATGCTGGCCGAGACCCCATGTTTGCGGTTTTCCCAGTTGAATTCATGATTAAACAGCTGCTGACAGATACGCTCAGCGATATGTTTGGCCGACTCAGGGTTACAAAAATGCATCAGGATCCCGAACTCATCGCCGCCGAGCCTGGCCACCACATCCCCCTTGCGCACCAGCTGCTTGAGCCGCTGCGCCACCTGACACAAGAGCCTGTCACCCGCGATATGCCCGCTGACATTGTTGATCACCCGAAACTGATCCAGATCCACAAAGGCAATACACACGGGAGGAGCCTGTTCCTCGCCGAGCACCTTGGCCAGCAAGGCTTCGAAATGCACCCGATTGGGCAGGCCGGTCAAAGCATCATAATTGGCATGGAATGACAGCTCGCTGGCCAGCCTGTGACGTTCACTGACATCTTCAGCCATCAACACCAGGGTACGCTTATCAGCCTTGCTACGACTGATACTGAGCTTTTGCCAGGAGAGCTCCTGTCCATGCTGAAAACCAACCTCACACCAGGCCTGATTCAATACCCCATCGCGCACCACGGCCAGGGTATCGAGCAAAATGCCCTTGTCATCCTCACGCACCAAGGTCAGCAGATCCTGGCTATCAGCGGCTACCAGTGTCTGTTTGGCTATCCGGTTCATCATGGTCAGTTGGTTGCTGCTATCCAACTGCCCGCAAGCCAGGGGTAACTGCTGAAACAACTCCTGATACTTGCGCTCACTGGCCAGCAGCGCCAATGCGATACGGGTCAGTTCCATCGCCGAGCCTATCATGGCGGCCGCATGACTGAGTTCATTGACAAAGTCCTCCTGCCAGCATTTTTCGCCGCCGCATTGCAAGGCACCGACGGCGATATGGGTCTCCCCCAGATTCAGTGGCGGCAGAACCAACAGGCTACGTACCTGCCACTGGCGTAAAAAACGTTTCTCTTCCTGAGCTTCCTTGGGAAGCTCTTCAATACTGTCCAGGGTCAGGAGTTTGGGATGGCGTAACAGATTGCGAAAAAAAGGCATGTTCCCCAACCCCCACTCTCGGGTGGCTTGCAGAGTATTGAATTGGGGTTTGAGGTAGAGATTACGGGTCTTGAGCCGCCCGGGAGCCTTTCCAGCCGCCAGCACAAATACCCCGTCACAATCCAGTTGCCGGGTGATGATCTCCAGGGCGCGATCAACATTCTGCTCCAGGGTGATCAACGGAGAATCGCTGAAGACATCCACCAGGGCATGTTGCAATTGATTGGCTAGACTCACGGACATAATGGGGTCATTTCCTTACGACTGTTCCTGAACTGAAGAATCCATCTGATACCATTATGCTTCCATTTTAACGCAGTGAGTCAACTCTCATGCAAAATGGTATAAGCCACAGTATAGGTCAAGAGTATAAGCCAAAGCCTTAACCGGAAACGAAAAATGAGCCCAATTACGCCTAAAAGACTATTTCTCGGATTCTCGCCAGCCGCGGCAGAAAGAGCGAGCTTGCTGAAGTTGCAGCTGGCTTGTGAACAAGCTTATGAACCGTCAGCCCCAAGTCTCAAGAAAGTGACTGAGGCCAATCTGCATCTCACCCTGGCGTTTCTCGGCCAGGTGACGGCAGAACAGCTCGAGGATTTACTCGCTGCCATTCCCGGCTTGCCCTTGAAACGCTTTCGGGTGCGGCTCGAGCATCTCTGTTTCTGGCCCGGGCCGAAAATACTCTGCCTGGCCGGCATAGCCGAAGATCCAGCGTTAATGGCGCTCGCCAAGGCGGCGCAACAACTGGCAACAAATCTTGAGCTGCATAGCAGCGAATATGATTACCGCCCCCATATCACCTTGATGCGAAGGGCCAACAACCTACCGGAACTCGAAGATGTTCCAACGCTCGATTTAACGCCAAGCGAGCTGCAACTCTACGAGTCTTTGAGTACTCCAACCGGCGTCGAGTACCGGATATTGGCCAGTTGGCCGTTAAGCGACTGAATCACTTAAGCGCCTTGTGCATCACCACGCAGTCGAGCACTATGCCTCTTGGGGAGTGATATTGGCTTATCCCCTCACCGCAAAAGCCACAACTGCGATAGAAGTCGGCGGCATTGAGGGTAGACTCCAGCGTCAGAGCGGTCACGCCTTTTTCACGCGCCAAAGACTCGAGATAAGCGAGTAAGTCGCGCCCGAGCCCTTGGCCCATGGCTTGTGGATGCACGAACAGGGCTTCAATTCGGTCGTTATCCAGCATGCCGGTCGCCAGTATTTTTCCCTGATGTTCGATTAGATAAAAGTCTCTCTCCACCATGGTGATAAAGACAGAGGGCATCTCGCCTTGGGTCCAAATTCTGAGCTCTGCCTTTGTGTAAACCTCCTGGCAACCGGCTTGAATCGCCAGATTACGGATATCCCAGGCAGCTTGTGCGTCTTCCTTTCTTGCCTTGCGTAATTTCATCCTGCACTTCCCTTCGTTGAAAAATAGCGATACACAGGCATTAAAAAGCCGCCCTGTAGGCGGCTTGGTTTGACCGTTAAGTCCCTATGACTCAGTCTGCCAGCAGTTCGGCTATGGTCAACATACCGTGAGTCGTGGCGCCTGCAGCCCAGAGGGCCGAAGCGTTGTCTTCAAATGCGGCGGCCAGATCGATATGCAGCCAATCGACACCTTCATTGACAAAACGCCACAGGAAACCTGCGGCATTGGAAGCGCCACCGGCGCCGCCACCTTTTACAGGGCGGCTGTTGGCGGTATCGGCATAGGCAGAAGGGCACATCTCTTTATGCCAAGGCTCCAGCGGCAAAGGCCAAACATTTTCGGCCACTAGAGCCGCCTTTTGCTGCGTCAACGCCAGCAGTGGCTGACTGGGGGAGAAGATGGCGTTATAGTTGCGGCCAACGGCCATCACGGCGGCGCCGGTCAGAGTGGCGGCATCAATAACCCGAGTCGCACCGCTGGCGCAGGCGGCCTGCAGACCATCGGCCAGCACCAGGCGTCCCTCGGCGTCGGTATTGACCACTTCAACCGTGGTGCCGTTCTTGTAGGTCAGTATGTCTCCCAGCTTATAGGCACGACCACTTATCAGGTTCTCGGCGCAGCAGAGGTAGAGTTTAACCCGCTTGTCGAGACCGTTCTGAATCGCCAGTCCCAGCGCCGCAGTAACCGTTGCCGCGCCGCCCATATCCGCCTTCATGCCCAGCATGCCTTCGGAAGCCTTGATGCTGTAACCGCCTGAGTCAAAGGTGATCCCTTTACCTACCAGCGCGACGGACACGGGAGCATCTTCACCCAGAGGGTTAAAATCCAGTTCCAGCAATGCAGGTGGCCTTTCGCTGCCGCGGCCAACTGCATGAATGCCTATCCATTGCTCCTGCAACAAGGCTTCCCCTTCAACTATCCGGTAGCTGACCTTGTCACCGCCGAGTTCGGCCAGCCAATTGGCCGCCTGCTGCGCCAGTTTCAGTGGTGGCAGATTTTCCGGGGTTTCATTAATAAGACTGCGGGCAAACGATGCGCTGTAAGCCCTGCTGGTCAGCGCGCCCTTGAGCGCCTCATCACCGGCCCACTGGATCTCATGGCCGCCTTTGGCAGTGACAAAGCCCTGGGCAAAGGCCCACTGACAGTTGAGGTCCCAACCCTCTCCCACCAAAGAAACCTGATTGATCCCCTGGTTACGCAGTTTGCGGGCGGCCATCTGAATTTGTCGCAGGGCATCGTTTCCCTGCAGGTGGATCTGAGCCTGCTCAGCATTGTAGGTTACATCGGCCTTGCCCCAATGGGCCGCAGGGGCCTCATGGGTCAGCGCTATCTTCATGGATTGACTCATTTCGATTCCTTCTTCTTTTATATGTAGTGAACGCAAGGCGCCACAATTGCGTCCAGTGTACTGCATTCCTGCCTGGCACTTGAAGCCCTGCGCCGAATGAGAATTGTTGCCAACTGTAAAGCCTGCTAGGCTTTGGAGTTTTCAGTCACTTCAGGGAGATGGGGATGGAGTTTATCCCACCACTGCAATCCGGCATTTTGATCCAAAGGTATAAACGCTTTCTGGCCGATGTCAGGCTGGATGATGGCACTGAGATTACTCTGCACTGCCCCAATACGGGTTCAATGAAGAACTGCCAGTTCCCCGGCGAGCGGGTTTGGTTCTCCTGTTCAGACAATCCCAAGCGTAAGTACGCCCACACCTGGGAACTGATGCAAACCCCTGGAGGCGACCTGATTGGAGTCAACACCGGCCGGGCCAATGCCCTGGTAGAGGAAGGGATCCAAACAGGTGTCATCAAGGAACTACTGGGATACCAAAACCTCAAGCGGGAAGTGAAATACGGTGATGAAAACAGCCGTATCGATATTTTTCTCAGCGAAGGGGTAAAGGCCGATTGCTATATCGAAGTGAAGAACACCACACTCTTGGAAGAGGGTCACGGTTACTTTCCTGATGCCGTCACCAGCCGCGGTCAGAAACACTTGCGGGAACTGATGTCCGTGGTAAAAAGTGGCCAACGAGGGGTATTGGTGTTTTTAGTGCAACATACCGGCATAAAAACCGTATCAGCGGCCCGCCATATAGATTCAAAATATGCTGATTTATTGAACGAAGCCATAGATGCCGGGGTAGAAGTGCTTGCCTATGCCACAAGCCTTGCCCCAGAAGGCTTCAGGGTGGAATCAAGGCTCGAATTTATCCGCTGAACCAGCTGTAAAAAGTGATAAAAAGTTGATTTAATCGGGTTTAGCAGACATATTCAAATAATTAGCAATAAGTAAATCGAAATATTTGCCTAGGTAGAGAGATTCTGATATAGATAGCGGCCGTTCATAAGAACGCCCTACGACGCAAATGGAAACAGGAGATGCGTTATGCCTGAAGGCACTAAAAAACTTGGTGTACTCGCTATCGCTGGTGTAGACCCTTACCAGGAAAAACCCGGTGAGGAGTACATGAACTCACAACAACTGAGTCACTTCAAAACCATTCTTGAAGCATGGAGGAATCAGTTGCGTCAAGAGGTGGATCGCACTCTTACCCATATGCAGGATGAAGCTGCAAACTTCCCGGACCCGGTGGACCGTGCCGCCCAGGAAGAAGAGTTCAGCCTCGAACTGCGCGCCCGCGACCGCGAACGTAAGTTGATCAAGAAGATCGAAAAGACACTGCAGAAAATTGAAGAAGATGACTTCGGTTTCTGTGAATCCTGCGGCGTTGAAATCGGCATCCGTCGTCTGGAAGCCAGACCGACAGCCGATCTGTGTATCGACTGCAAAACGCTGGCAGAGATCAAAGAAAAACAGATGGCAGGTTAATCTAATCTGCCACAGCGCGGGGCCAAGTGTTACACTGGCCCCGCGATTTTTTTGTCACTCTGCCCTTGATGAACAACACTTCCTACATAGGCCGTTTCGCCCCCTCGCCTTCTGGCTCTTTGCATTTTGGCTCTCTTGTTGCCGCCCTCGGCAGTTATCTACGCGCCCGCTCAAAACAAGGGCTGTGGTTACTGCGAATAGAAGATATCGACCCCCCAAGAGAAGTCAGCGGCGCAGCCGATGACATAATGCACACTCTGGAAGCCTTTGGCTTACACTGGGATGGCGAAGTGCTGTACCAGAGCCAACGCCTGCAAGACTATCAACAACATATAGATGCCTTGCTGAAATCCAATCAGGCCTACTATTGCCAGTGCACCCGCAAACAGATCCAGCAAAGAGGTGGCGTTTACGACGGCCGCTGCCGGGAGTTGCAACTCAAGCAAGGTGCTATTCGCATTCACAACCAATTGGCGGTTGCTCAGTTTATTGATGACCATCTGGGTCAAGTCTGTGTCGACCCGGCCTTCGCCGCAGAAGACTTTATTATCAAGCGCAGCGATGGCCTGTACGCCTATCAACTGGCGGTAGTGCTGGACGACGCCTTTCAGGGCATCACAGAAATCGTCCGCGGCGCCGATCTCTTGGAGGCCAGTTGCCGACAGATAAGCCTATTTCGCCAATTCGGGTTTCAGGAACCGAGTTTTTTTCATCTGCCGCTGGCCAGCACCCAGGCTGGACGCAAGCTCTCCAAGCAAAACCATGCCACGCCGGTGGATAAACGCCATCCACAGCCGGCGCTGTTGGCGGCACTTGAGTTTCTCGGCCAGGCCGCTGTCACGCCCCAAGCCGATGTGACTCAGATGTTGGCTCAGGCGGTGGCTCAGTTTGATCCGGACAGCATTCCCAAACAGACAGAGATCCTCATCGGCCGCTGATATACTCATCGCCCGCTATTTGGTATATCATAGCCGCCAGTTTTTAACCCTTATTTTGCGTTAACGTTCCGAGGTGTCCCATTTTTCGCCGTATCAGTCAGTTTTGTAAGCAGTTGTTTGACGATGGTCAGACAGCCAAGGCTCAACAAGAAGACAACACAGACACAGGTTTGAGCCTGGAGGTTATCCCGCGCGATGGCCACAGCATTTCCCGCAGACAGATTAGCGAGAATGCGCTCAAGGTTTTGTACCGCCTGCATAAGTCTGGCTTTAACGCCTATCTGGTTGGTGGCGGCGTACGCGATCTGCTGCTTGGACTGGATCCGAAAGACTTTGACGTGGTCACCAATGCCACTCCGGAAGAGATCAAGAAGCTGTTTCGCAACTGCCGCCTGGTTGGCCGTCGTTTCCGCCTGGCCCATATCGTCTTTGGCCGGGATGTTATTGAAGTGGCTACCTTCCGCGGCCACCACGGTAACAGCGAAGAGAAGATTTCCAAGGTCAATTCGGCCGGACGACTGCTGCGCGACAATGTTTATGGCGACATAGATGAAGACGCCGAGCGCCGCGACTTTACCGTCAACGCCCTCTATTACAATATTGCCGACTACTCCATTCGCAGCTATGGCGGCGGTATTCATGATCTTAACGCCAGAACCCTGCGACTGATTGGCGATCCCGAGACCCGTTATCGGGAAGACCCGGTGCGTATGCTGCGGGCCGTGCGCTTTGCCACAAAGCTTGGGATGTCCATCGACAAGCGCACTGCGGCCCCGATCAAGAGCCTGGCTCCGCTGCTGAAAGATATTCCGGCGGCGCGTATGTACGAAGAAGTACTCAAGCTGTTCTTCGCCGGTAAGGCACTGAACAACTATCAGATGATGCGCGAATATCAGCTGTTTGCACCGATATTCCCTCTGGTGGAAAGCCTGCTGCGGGACGATCCCAAGGGCCCGGCCGGCAGACTGCTGAGCGAAATGATGCACAACACAGATGTGCGCGTCGGTGAAGACAAGCCTGTGACACCGGCCTTCTTCTATGCCGCGCTCCTTTGGTATCCGCTGCAAAACCGCGCCCAGGATATTGCCTTGGAGAGCGGTCTCAGCCCCTATGATGCCTTCTTTGCCGCCATGGGCGATGTACTTGAGCAGCAGTGCCGCTCGGTAAGCATTCCACGCCGCTTCAGCACTCCGGCACGGGATATCTGGCAGTTACAGATGCGCTTTGAACGCTCTCAAGGGGGCCGCGCCTTTAAACTGATGGAGCATCCCAAGTTCCGCGCCGCCTACGATCTCTTGCTGCTCAGAGCCAATGCCGAAGGCGGTAATCTGGCCAAACAAGCCAGTTGGTGGCAACAGTTTGTCGAGTCTGATGATGATAAGAGACAACAACTGATACGCAGCGGCAACAAAACCGGCGGCAGCCGCAACCGTAATGCCAATCAGCGCCGGCGCCGCAAGCCACGTCGCCCAAGCGAAAAACCACAGGCGGCCGAGTAAGATGACCGGAGTCTATGTGGCGCTGGGCGCCAACCTGGACTCTCCCGAGCGCCAGCTTGATAGTGCTTGCCTGGCGCTGCAACAACTGGCGCAACAAGGCAGCTTT
The DNA here is from genome assembly GCF_047314685.1 of Shewanella sp. BJSY2023SW001. NCBI lineage: Bacteria > Pseudomonadati > Pseudomonadota > Gammaproteobacteria > Alteromonadales > Shewanellaceae > Shewanella > Shewanella sp. BJSY2023SW001. The sequence continues at coordinate 60,500 of NZ_JBKORF010000080.1, read as the reverse complement.
CGCGTTTCATCCTACTATCGCTCGGTTCCCATGGGCGATGTTCCCCAGCCAGACTATGTCAATGCGGTGGCCTGTTTCGAGACCGAACTGGCGCCGCTGGAACTCCTTGACGCCTTGCAGGCAATCGAGTTGCAGCAAGGTCGACAACGCCTGGTGCGCTGGGGGCCCAGAACCCTGGATCTGGACCTGCTGCTCTACGGCGATGAGCAGATACAGACCCCAAGGCTCACTGTGCCGCACTACGGCATCAAGAGCCGTGAGTTTGTCCTCATTCCACTGGAAGAACTCAATCCTTCGCTGGTGTTGCCCTGCGGCACCGGCATAGCCACACTGATCACCGATGCCATGCGCCAATCGCTGCAATTGCTCCATCCCTCCGGCTGAGAAACTGAGCCGGATCGTTGCAGTCCAAAGCTTCATGGCATATAACACCACTTTACTCGGTTAATAAGAAGAGCATTATGTCTAAAATCACCACAGCTACCCTGCGTAAATTCAAGCAGGAAGGTAGAAAATTTACCGCTCTGACCGCTTATGACGCCAGTTTTGCCGCCGCTTTTGACAGCGAAGGTGTAGACGTCCTGCTGGTAGGAGACTCATTGGGAATGGTTCTGCAAGGGCACGATGATACCTTGCCTGTCAGTGTCGAGGAGATGGCCTATCACACCCGCTGTGTTCGCCGTGGCATCAGCCGCAGTTTGTTGATGGCCGATCTACCCTTTATGAGCTACGCCACTCCCGAACAGGCAATGACCAATGCCACCAAGCTGATGCAGGCCGGCGCCAACATGATCAAGATTGAAGGGGGCCAATGGTTGCTGGAAACGGTTTCCATGTTGACCGAGCGCGGCATTCCTGTCTGCGCTCATATAGGACTGACACCACAATCAGTGCATGTGTTCGGTGGTTTCAAGGTGCAGGGCCGCGATGCCGACAACGCCCAGCGGATCCTCGATGAAGCCAAGGCGCTGGAAGGTGCCGGTGCCCAACTTTTGGTACTCGAATGTATCCCGGCAGCGTTGGCAAAACAGATAACCGAAGCGCTGCAAATTCCGGTGATCGGCATAGGTGCCGGCAAGGATACTGATGGCCAAATCCTGGTGATGCACGATGTACTCGGGATTTCCAGCGGCTATATCCCGCGCTTTTCCAAGAACTACCTCAAGCAGACAGGTGAAATCCGTGAGGCCGTGAAGGCCTATATCGACGAAGTTCAGCAGGGACAATTCCCCGCAGAAGAGCACACCTTTAACTGAGCCGGGGATTCGCCAGATTATGCTGACCACAGCCAAAATAGATGAGATCCGTGCCCGGGTACGGGAATGGCGCCAAAAGGGGGAAACCATCGCCTTTGTCCCTACCATGGGCAATCTGCACCAGGGGCATGTGAGTTTAATCCTCGAAGCTGCGCGCCGCGCCGATCACGTGGTGGCCTCGATTTTTGTCAATCCATTGCAGTTTGGCAAGAATGAGGATCTCGATGCTTATCCCCGCACCCTGGGCGCCGATCAACAGAAGCTGACCGAAGCCGGCTGCGAGCTGCTGTTTACCCCAACACCCGAGCTTATCTACCCCAAAGGGCTGGATGCCCAGACCTTTGTGGAAGTCCCCGGGATCTCCGATGAGCTTTGCGGTGCCAGCCGTCCAGGGCATTTTCGCGGAGTCGCGACCATAGTCTGTAAGCTGTTCAATATAGTGCAGCCGGATATCGCCCTGTTTGGCCGTAAGGACTACCAACAACTTCTGGTGATCAAGACCATGGTGACCGATCTGTCGTTGCCCATCGAAGTCATAGGGGTAGAAACCGTTCGCGAGGATTCCGGCCTGGCGCTGAGTTCGCGCAATGGTTACCTCACCGAGGCCGAAAAGGCGCTGGCGCCCAAGCTCAAGGCAAGCATGGATAAACTGGCCGAGGCGATCGTACTGGGACAGGATATCGACCAGGCCATCAGCAATGCCAAGGAGTTCCTGCGCGCCGCCGGGCTTGAGCCCGACTATCTGGAAGTGCGTGAAGCTTCAAGCCTCAAGCCTGTGAACAGCGATGACAAATCGCTGGTGATCCTGGCCGCCGCTTATCTGGGTAAGGCCCGCCTCATAGACAATATGATATTGTCACGCTGATCTCTTTTTAAGGGGTAGGATAGCTACCCCTCCATTTTCTGCCCAATAGCTTCCCCCAGCCACAATAATTTCCTTAGTCAAAAACTGGTCTTCAATAAAGGTTTGAGTCATATTGGTTACACTTGTTTTAGATATGTGACGAAAGGATTCCCACCCCAATGTTGTCCGGACAGCCCAGACTCTGGCTCTTTGTTGCACTGCTGCTCGCTTGGCAAGTTCAGGCAGGTACCGTCTATAAATGTATCAAAGAAGACAAGGTGGTATTCAGCCAGCAGCCCTGCCCACAAGCCTTCACCCAGCACAGAATTGAATACCAGTATGGCGTGACCACGGAAACGGCCGAGGGAGAAAGAGTTGATCCGCTGCAATCCCTTTTGGAAAACGACAGCCTGCCCGAAGACAAGCTGTTGCGCCGACTGGAAGCCGAAGTCTATCGGCTGCAGCAGGAAAACAGCTATCTGGAAATACTGCGAACCAGCGAGCTACAAAAGCAGGAGCGGCAACGCTATTGGCAGAAAATGGCGCGGGAAGATCCCGCATTTATTGAGCAGCGCGGCAAGATAAATGCCCACTTTGATGAGCTCAAACGCGCCAATGATGACAAGATAGCCAAGCTGCAGCAATACAGACAATTGCTGCAGCAGAAAACCGAGGCTCAGCCCTGAATCAGCTGCGCAGCCCTATCCCACGAGAGATCAGATAATAGGCCAGCAACCACAGACCCGCACAGAACCCCAGCATCACCCCAATGGACAGCGGCACGCTCATATCGGCAAATCCCAGGAAACCATAGCGGAACACGTTGATCATATACACCACAGGGTTCAGCGCCGATACGCCACGCCAAAAGTCAGGCAACAGCGACAGCGAGTAAAACACCCCGCCAAGATAGGTCAGCGGCGTCAACACAAAGGTGGGGATGATGCTGATGTCGTCGAAGCTCTTGGCAAACACGGCATTGATAAGGCCGCCAAGGGCAAACAGCACTGAGGTCAGAAACACTGTGACTATCACCAATCCCAAGTGCTGCACACTGAGATCGACAAAGAACATGGCTACCAGGGTCACTATCAGGCCCACCAACAGTCCACGGGCGACACCGCCGCCGACATAGCCGGCTATCATCACATAATGAGGCACAGGCGCCACTATCAGCTCTTCCAGGTTACGCTGGAACTTGGCGCTGAAAAAGGAAGATGCCACATTGGAGTAGGAGTTGGTGATCACCGACATCATGATAAGGCCCGGGGCGATAAACTCCATATAGGACACCCCGCCCATCTCACCGATGCGACTGCCCACCAGATTACCGAAGATCAGGAAATACAGTGTCATGGTGATCGCCGGCGGTACCAGCGTCTGTATCCAAATGCGGGTAAAACGGGTAATTTCCTTGATTAAAATACTCTTGAAGGCAACCAGATACAGACCTCTCATGCCTGGCCTCCTTGGGCATTTTCAACCAGTTTCACAAACAACTCCTCCAATCGATTGGCCTTGTTACGCATGGATAGCACTTCAATCCCCTGCTCGCTCAGTAAACCGAAGACGGCGTTCAGGCTGTGGGACTTCACCAAGTCCACTTCCAGGGTCATTGGATCGGTAAGCCTGACGCTAATATCGCCAAGCTTGGGTACCTCAACAAGCGGCTGCTTGATATCCAACACAAAGGTTTCCATATCCAGTTTCGACAGCAGGGATTTCATACTGGTGCATTCCACCAGCACGCCCTTATCGATAATGCCTATGTTGCGGCAGAGCATTTCCGCTTCTTCCAGATAGTGGGTCGTCAGTATGATGGTGACGCCTTCAGCGTTGATTTTTTTGAGAAACTCCCACATGGAGCGCCGCAGTTCTATATCCACCCCGGCGGTAGGCTCATCGAGGATCAAAAGCTTGGGCTCGTGCATCAAGGCCCTGGCTATCATCAAACGCCGCTTCATGCCGCCGGAAAGCTGCCGGGATTGGCTGTTGCGCTTGTCCCAGAGATCCAGTTGCCTGAGATATTTCTCGGCCCGCTTATGGGCCTCGGCTCTGGGCACACCGTAATAACCGGCCTGGTTAACCACGATTTGCAGTACTGTCTCAAACTGGTTGAAGTTGAATTCCTGCGGCACCAGGCCAATACACAATTTGGCCTGCTCCAGCTCTTTATCCAGATCATGGCCAAAGACCCGCACACTGCCGCCACTTTTGTGCACCAGCGAACTTATGATACCGATAGTGGTGGACTTACCGGCACCGTTTGGGCCGAGCAAGGCAAAAAAGTCACCCTGAGCCACTTTCAGGCTGATCCCTTTGACGGCTTCGACACCGCCCTTATAGGTCTTCTTAAGATTGTCCAGCTCCAACGCCAGAGCTTTGGTCGTCATAGATGTTTCTCCTAAAGAGCCTCCAATACCTGGGGTATCGGCAGCGGCCCGGGACGCAAAAAGCAAGACTCCCGCCGTGGCGGGAGTCTGTCTTACTATATAAACAAAGCCGACATCACAGCTTGCTTACTCCTGCGGGATCACCTTGGCGATATAAGGCAGGTTGCGATACTGCTCGGCGTAGTCGATACCGTAACCGACCACAAATTCATCAGGAATAGTAAAACCGACAAAGTCTACCGGTACATCGACTTCACGGCGATCCGGCTTATCCAGCAGAGTACAGAGCGTCAGGCTCTTTGGCTCACGCAGCAGCAGCATTTCGCGTACCTTGTTGAGCGTGTTGCCCGAGTCAATCAGATCTTCGACGATCAACACATCACGATCGGCGATTTCCGACTGAACATCTTTGAGTATCTTCACGTCTCTGGTGCTGGTCATGGCATTGCCATAGCTGGAAACAGACATAAAGTCGATCTCTACATGGCCCTTAATCCGACGGCAGAGATCGGCCATAAAGACCACTGAGCCCTTGAGCAGGCCGACCATCAGCAATTTGTCGGCATTGGCATAATGCGCATTGATGCGCTCGGCTAATTCATCCAGTTTCTGGTTGATCTCTTCTGCCGAGATCATCACTTCGGTGGTGTGTTTCATATCACTCTCAATTGTCGATCTCACTGTCTTTGGGTTTGTCATAACCCCAGCGATCCGTTAATGCATGTTCGACACCCAGATGATCCAGGATCCGGGCGACCATGAAGTCTATCAGATCTTCAATGGATTTGGGATGGTGATAAAAGCCGGGTGCGGCCGGCATTATGATGGCGCCCAGTTGGCTGAGTTTCAACATATGTTCAAGATGAATGGCGTTGAAAGGTGTCTCTCTGGGCACCAACAACAGCTGACCGCGCTCCTTGAGCACTACATCGGCGGCCCGCTCCAGCAGGCTGTTGCTCATACCTGTGGCCACCGCAGCCAGGGTGCCGGTTGAGCAGGGACAGATCACCATCTGCTTTGGCGCCGCTGAGCCAGACGCCGGTGGAGAGAACCACTCATCCTTGCCGAGCACTCTCAGTTCACCGCCTTCGGGAAATAGTTTTCTGAGCTGCTCTGTGGCCTTGTCCGGTGCGCTGCTGAGTTTGAGCCCATGTTCCGTTGCCAGCACCACCCGAGCGGCGCTGGACACCATCAGAAAAACCCGAAACTCGGCCTTGAGCAAGCACTCCAGCAGCCTCAGCCCATAGGGCGCCCCGGAGGCGCCGGTCCAGGCGAGGCTGATACTCTTAATCTGCTGATATTTCACGCTTTGACCTCGCCACTTCTGGCTTTAAGGGCCTGGAGCAACTTTTGATGCAAGCCGCCAAAGCCACCATTGCTCATGATCAGCACGGTATCGCCGGGCTTGGCTTCACCACTGACCTTGGCCACTATCTCATCTATGTCGTGCAAAACCTGTACCGGCAGCGGTGCCGCCTGCATGGCCGCGGCAATATCCCAATCGATATTATCCGCCTGATACAACACGGCTTCATCGGCCAGGGCCATGGAGTTGGCCAGTGTGTCTTTATGCACCCCTTGCTTCATGGTGTTGGAGCGAGGCTCAAGCACGACAGTGATTTTGCCCTGGCCTACCTTGGCGCGCATTCCCTGAAGAGTTGTGGCGATTGCCGTTGGGTGATGGGCAAAGTCGTCATAAACGCTGACCCCTTCTACGCTGCCCAGTAACTCAAGACGACGCTTGGGCGGGGTAAAGTCTGCCAGCGCCTTGAGCGCATCTACCGGCAAGACTCCAACATGACGCGCCGCAGCTATCGCCATGGTGGCGTTGTCTATGTTGTGACGCCCAATCAGGCCCCAGCTCAAAATGCCCTGGGATTCACCGCGGAAAAATAGCTCAAATTCGTGACCATCGTCTGCCAGCATTCTGGCACTCCAGTCACCCTGGCCCGCTTCATGGCTCAAGGTTTCCTGTTCACTCCAGCAGCCCTTGGCTATCACGCCGGCAACCGCCTGGCTGTCTTGCGGCCAGATCACCCGGCCATCCCCAGGCAGGATTCTGAGCAGATGGTGAAACTGCTTCTGTATCGCCTTGAGATCGTCGAAGATGTCGGCATGGTCGAACTCCAGGTTGTTGATCACCAGGGTTCTTGGCTGGTAATGCACAAACTTGGAGCGCTTGTCGAAGAAAGCGCTGTCATATTCGTCGGCCTCGACCACAAAGAAAGGCGACTCGCCCAACCTGGCCGAAATACCGAAATTCTGCGGCACTCCACCAATCAAAAAGCCAGCTTGATAGCCGCAGGCTTCGAGGATCCAGGCCAACATGCTGGCGGTTGAGGTTTTGCCATGGGTACCGGAAACGGCCAATACCCAACGTTCGGGCAATATATGGTCATGCAGAAACTGCGGGCCCGAGGTGTATTTCAGGCCGCGATTGAGTACGGCTTCCACACAGGGGTTGCCGCGGCTCATGGCATTGCCTATCACCACGAGATCCGGCTCGGGATCCAGCTGTGAAGGATCAAACCCCTGAATAAGGTCTATTCCCTGCTGCTCAAGCTGGGTGCTCATGGGAGGGTATACATTGGCATCGGAGCCGGTGACCTTATGTCCCATGGCGCGGGCCAGCAGTGCCAAGCCCCCCATAAAAGTGCCACAGATCCCCAGAATATGTACGTGCATTAAGGCCATCCTTCTGCAGTGAGTCCGCTCGCCCCACGTTGGGCGAGTTTGCATGCCGCTCATTGTACCTATGCCACCGGCAAGACGCGAGAGGCCTCTGCCTGCTGTTCAGCTTTCTCTCATCTTCCGCTAAGCAATGTGATTAATAGATAAAGGAATTTTCCAAAATCTGAGCCGAACGCTGGTCAGGACAGGGCCGCGCGTTTAAAATGCCCGCAGCCTACGCAAATGCGATTAGCATCAGGAAAGCAGCATGCAGTTAACGGAAGAACTCCAACATCTCAGGCGCGAGCTTGAAGATCTCAAACTCAAAGAGACGAACCTGGAAATCAGGACAGATATCCGCCTCGACGCGATAGAACAAAGAATCGAGGCGCTGTTTGCGGCCGTCAATCAGCTTGCCGAAGAGCAAGCTCAGCCTTTGGTCGCCAAGGTTGCCGAGCCGTCTGCAATGCCTGAACCAAATGAACCTCAGGCCGAGCCAAAAGCTGCCGACTTGTCTTTCGAGTCACAGGCTCAGCGCCAGGACGCCTGGCAGCGCAGGGCCGATATTCAGCCTATCGAGCACACCAAACCAACAACAGCTGAAATAGCCGCAACACCAATTGCAACCAAAGCGCAAACCGCCGCCCCAAAAGTATCCCCCCAAACACAAGAGGGTCGAGGGCAGCAGACTCCCAACTGGGGGCGTAAGTTTGATCAGGCTGTGGCCGCTTTTTTTGCCGCTATGCTGAGCCCGCTTTTGGGACTCTTCGCACAAGCCAAAGATTTTTATCAGCACTATCAAGCCAAAGGTCAGGGGCCGGTATTTATGATGACCCTGGCCGGGATCATCGCCATGACTCTGGGCTTTGGTTATCTGCTGCAATATTCCATGAACCACTGGCTGTCGGATACCGGAAAGGCCTTGACCGGCTTTGTCTGCGCCAATGGCATTCTGGCCTTGGGGGCCTTTATCCGCAAACGGCAACGAGCAATGGCCGATTTCGGCTCGGGTCTAGTGGGCCTTGGGCTGATTATCAACTATCTGTGCGCCTATTTTGTCGGTCCCTACTTCGAGCTGGTACCGGATGGCGTCAGCTATCTGCTGCTGTTGCTTATCACTGTAGCCGGTTACAGTCTGGCGCTGAAACTGGAAGCCAGAGTCATCAGCATAGTCGCCTTGCTGGGTGGCTCCCTGGCACCACTGATGCTGCTTTCCGGCAGTCAGGCGCCTTTGATGTATCTCCCCTTCCTGCTGCTGATTGGCGGCTGCTCTTTACTCTTGAGTCACAAGATACGTTGGCCTGTGCTGCTGGAAACGACAGCCATACTGCACATAGCCTGTATCGAGAGCCTGAGTTTCTTTGTCGATCTGCCGCTGCAAGGGCAAGGGATAATGGGAGTTCTGGCGCTCATCTCCCTGCATGGCCTCTTTTATGGCTATGGACTTGGCAGCCTTTGGCTGTTTGGCCGGGAAGGTCTCAGCCACAGGCTGCTGGCTCTGCCGGCGGCCTTGCTGGCCTTTTGGGTCTATAGCCTGAGCCAGTTCAGCCCCCACGCCGGCGAGCTGCTGCTGGCCAACGCCGCCGTGCTTATCGGCCTGTCGCTCTGGCTTAAACAAGACAAACAGCTGCAGACGCTATTATGGCTGGCGACCGGTGCCTGTCTCGGTTTTGCCGCGCTCAGCCTGCTCAGTGGTGAGCTGCTGGGGCTGGTGTTACTGCTCGAAGCCTTGCTGTTGATGTGGCTAGGTTGCGGTGAGCGGCAAGCCTCGCTGCGAATCGAGGCCATCACCCTGCTGGCTCTGGGACTGGTCATCAACCTGTTGGCCCTTGGTGATATGCTCAATGAAGCGCCGGTGCTCTTGTCACTGCCGCTGCTGGCTTGGGGGCTAAGCACGCTTACGTTATTTGGCTTTAACCAACTGCTGGGCAAACAGCCCGAGCTCAGCCGCTGGGAGCAACAACTGCTGCAACTGGGACGCGAGCTTGCCAACGTGCTGCTGGTGTCTTTAGCCCTGGTTAGCGCCTGGCTGATAAGTGAAAACTACTTCCTGGTGATAATTCCCGGATTGAGTCTGACCTTGCTGCTACTCGCGCGCAGGCAACAACTCAGGGTCAGCGAGGCCTTGGCCTGGGCCTTGTTGTTACCGCTGGCGGCTCAGGTCATCTTCGCCGTTGTGGATGTGCATAGCCTGAGTTTCCGCGCTCAGCCGCTGTATGCGCAAATCGCCAGGGTAGAGCTGTTCCTCTGCTTATTACTGGCCTGGTATGCATACCGGCGCTTCCATCCCAAGGGCGAGCTTAAGCGTTTGGCCTGGTACACTCGCCTGGCCTGCCTGGTGCTCTTGCCACTGCTGTGGCTGCCCAAAATTGCCCTTCGCTTTGAAGATTGGCTAGCCCCGGCCTTGTGGTTATCCTGCTTTGTCAGCTTAGTATTGGCCCGCAAGTTCAGGCAGCCGATACTGAAACGCGAAGCGGATGTGCTGCTGGTGCTGGCTATAGCCCAAACTGCTGTTGCCTGCCTGGCAGGACAATGGCCCGGGCTTATCGCACTGCTGCTGGGCAGTCTCTATTCCGGTCTGCTGCTGTGGCGCTATCCATTCTTGCCAAGGCTCTGGCAAGGCCCCTGCCGACTCGGCTGGCAGTTGTCACCCTTCTATGGCGCCCTGCTGCTGGCAGTGGTGAGTCACAGCCTGGAGGTCTTGTTCAGCCACACTCTGGCACTGAGCAGTGTGGTGCTGAGCGGCTACTTCTTTATCCTGCTCAGCCGCAAACCGCTCAAGGCCCTGCGCCCGGGTTACCCCTTTGCCTTTGCCAGCTTCTTTATCGCCTTGCTGCTGCCCTGGATTACCTGGCTCGACAGCCTGCAGTCGTTGCAGCTCGATGCCCTGACCCGGCCCTCTGAACCTTGGCTGATGGCGCTGGCACAAGCTTGCAACCTGGCCTTGCTGGCGCTGTTTATCCGTAAACGGCCATTGGCCATGAGACGCTATCGTCAGCAGTTGCCGACCAATATGGTGTTTATCGCCTGGCATGCCCTGTTGCTGCTGGCCTATCTGCCTCTGGCCTACCAGATGCCAACCGGATTCGATGCCACCTTAAGCACAGTGCTCATGGTGTCCCACGGCTGCTGGCTGATGTTCCTCAGCCTGCGTCCCGGCTGCCAGATTATGCTCAAACTGGCCGCAGGTCTGTTTGCCATCAGTTGCCTCAAGGTATTGCTGCTGGATATGGCCGCCGCCGATCTGCTGCAAAAGATCATCGTCTTTATGCTGATTGGCGCCTTGCTGCTCGGGGTGGCTTACTTCTACCAGAAATCCAGAGCCCGGCTGCTGTCACAATAAACCAACTCAAAGGCGCCTGTGGGCGCCTTTGGGAATAAGTCTGACTGAAGTTTTGCTAACGACCTTTTACTCCATTCTTGGTAATTTATGAAACTGACCCAAATAACCCTATTTTCCCTGGCTCTGTTTTCGCTCCCCGCCCTGGCCGGTGGTCATTGCGCCAAAAAAGAAGCCGCAATCGAAAAGCAGATCTTTGATGCCAAAGAGCATAACAACAGCCACAGAGTACGGGGGCTGGAAACTGCGCTGGCCAAAGTCCGTGCCCACTGCACTGAGGCCGGTGAAATCCAAAAGCAGCAAGATTCACGCGATGAATTGGCAAACAAGATCCGTGACAAGCAGAATGAGATTCGCGAGTTAGGTGAAGAACTGGCCGAAGAACGCGCCAAACTGAACGCCGATATCGCCGAGGCCGAGCGCAAGGGCAAAGTCGATAAGGTCACCAAATATCAACGAGAACTGGCCGAGGAAGAGGCTAAAACAGCAGCTAAAATCAGCGCTAAAGAAGCTGAAATACGTGGATTGAAGTCCGAGATGGACGCCAGATAAGTATTAGCCCCGCTTGGCGGGGCTTATTGATGACATCATCAAGCCTGGGACGCTTCCAGCGCCTGGGCCACATCGCTGATGATGTCGTCTATATGCTCAATTCCCACAGAGATCCGGATTAGATCTTCACTCACCCCGGCACGAGCCAACTCCTCGGCGTTGAGCTGCCTGTGGGTCGTGGTGGCAGGATGACAGGCCAGTGACTTGGCATCGCCTATATTCACCAGACGCAGGATCATCTGCAGCGCATCGATAAAGCGCCCACCGGCCTCTTTGCCCCCCTTGATACCAAAGCTGATAATGCCGGACGCCTTACCCGAGGTGATTTTGTCGCAATTGGCCTTATAAGGGCTGTCTGCCAGGGCGCCATAATTGACCCAGTTCACCAGCGGATGGGACTGCAGGTAACTTGCCAGCGCCTCGGCATTGCTGCAGTGGCGCTCCATCCTCAGGCTCAAGGTCTCCAGCCCCTGCAACAGTAAAAAGGCGCTGTGTGGTGATAAAGCCGCGCCGGTATTACGCAGCGGCACCACTCGGCAACGGCCGATATAGGCCGCCGCGCCGAAGGCTTCGGTATACACCACCCCATGGTAAGAGGGGTCCGGCTGATTGAGCACAGCAAATCTGTGTTTATTGGCGACCCAATCAAACTTGCCCGAATCGATGATCACCCCGCCCACTGTAGTACCGTGGCCACCGACATACTTGGTGAGCGAGTGGACAACAATATCGGCGCCATGTTCGAAGGGGCGGCACAGCACAGGGGTCGCCACTGTGTTATCCACCACCAAGGGCACACCATGTTTGTGGGCAATTTCTGCCAGACGCGCGATATCGACAATATTGCCGGCGGGGTTGCCTATGGATTCACAAAACACCGCCTTGGTGCGCTCATCAATAAGCGACTCCAGGGTATCGAAGTCATCGAACGAGGCCATGCGCACCTCTACCCCCTGGCGCGGCAGAGTGTGAGCGAACAGGTTATAGGTGCCGCCGTAGAGCTGGCTGCTGCTGACTATGTTGTCGCCCACTTCCGTCAGCGCCTGCAGCGCATAAGTGATGGCCGCCATTCCCGAGGCCAGCGCCAGCGCGCCAATGCCGCCTTCAATGGCCGCCATTCTGGCTTCGAGCACGGCGTTGGTGGGGTTCATGATGCGACTGTAAATATTGCCGGGCACCTTGAGGTCAAACAGATCGGCGCCGTGTTGAGTATCGTCGAAAGTATAGGACGTCGTCTGATAGATGGGCACCGCCGCCGACTTGGTGGTGGTTTCCGATTCATAACCATGGTGCAACGCCAGGGATTCCAGTTTCATCTCGCGCTCCTTGATGACAGATAATGCTGACTGAATGAGTGAGCAATCAAATTAACAGACAGACGTCCAGATGTCCAAACAAAAAGAAACCACCCCTGAGGGTGGTTCTTGCCAGGTGCGATTAGCTGTCAGTTATGGCTTGGCCTTGAAGCTCGCCAGCCAACCCACTATTGCGCCGCCAAGGCCGATGGCAAACACTGAGTAGGCTATGATGCAATAGTGCGCCATATTCATGCCAAACAGTGACCAGTCATCTTCACCGCAGCCGCCGGTAGGAGCGAACTCAAATGGCAGCCACTTATCCAGCGGCAAGCCCAGAGGGAAGTGCGGCTCGGTGGAGCAGGCTGAACCTGCCGCCGAACCTGCCTCGGCAAAGAAGTCCATCGACTCATCCACTACCAGGTGCGCGGCGTCGTGGATATTCATCAGTTGAATCGACCAGGCCATTCCCTGGATCACGCCGTAGAGGGCCAGGGCAACACCCAAGGCCTTGAGCACATGGTTCTTCGGATTGATCAAAATGATGGCACCGGCCAGTACTATGCAGCATTGGCTGAAGCGTATGTAGACACACAGCTCGCAGGGGTCCATCTCCAGAAACACTTGAAAATAGCCCATAGCGGAAGCGAGCAAAAATACCGCTGCGCCCAGCATTATGCTCCAGAGTATTCGCCCCTGTTGCCAGCGGGCCAGAGTGGGAACGGGTGCCTGGGTAAACTCCCGAAACAGCATACTCAATTTATTCATCCGTTACTCCTTACTTGGCGGCCAGTTCGGCCACCAATTCATCGAGCATCTGCATGCTGCGAATAGACTTGGTGTTGATCAAGTACTTGCCATTGACCACCAGTGCCGGGATCCCCTGGATCTTGGCGACTTCCACGCCTCTGTCCCATTTGCTCAAGAGTTGTTGCACCTCAGGGCTATTCTTGGCCGCTTCAAAACCGGCGCGATCCAGGCCTGCGGCCTTGAGGCCAAAGTCGATGACTTCATCGGCGGAGGCAAAGCGGGCCTTGTCGTCATGATACTTCTTGTACAGTGCCATCTTGACTGTCTTGAAAGCCTGCTCGGATTGGGTTTGGGCATAAGCCAGCACCAGGGCTTTCTCCATGCCGAATGGCGGCTTGGTGGTGATGTGATAATCATCGAAGGTCACCCCCTTGGGCAGATTTTTCACCATGCCGGGGATCACTGCCTTGTCGTACTTGTAGCAGAAGGGGCAGTTGACCGAATACACCTTCACCACTTGATTGGGAGCATCAAAGCTGGCGGCCCCCAACAGTTGATAGTGTTCGCCTTCATTATATTTGGCGGCAGAAACAGAGCAGGACAACAACAGGGCACTCAGTGCCAACAGACTTTTCTTCATCATGATACGGACTCCAAACAGGCGGCAGCCCGGCTGCCGCCACAAAAATAATCAACGATTGAACATACTTTCGGGGTGAACCACGGTAGAGCGATAGCCAGGCTCGTGTTTCATCAGGGTCTTCACCTTGATTTCGACCTTGACCTCGTTGGTCTTGGGATCCACTTCGGTGATCCAATGCTCGGGAGCCTTATCCCCTTCCAGCAATCCGGCAGAAGCCGAGGCCATAAACATGGTCTTGTGATCCGCTTGCCACTCTGTGATGGAAGTGATTGGGCTATACCACTCGTATCCCCGCTCTTTGCCGTACTCCCAGGTCTGCTGCACTGTCATCTTGCCCATGTTGACTTTGTACTCGACGCCGCGGGAATACTTCATGGTCGGCAGCGCAGGTTGTTCCAGACCGCGGCCATCGCCGTTGTCAAACACTGTGACTGTGCCCCTGTCCGGTACCGGCCAAGCCGTGTGCTGAGTCCAGGTCCAGTCAAAGCTGCCTTCGCAGCCCTTGGCGTCACACTTGAGTGCCTTACCTTTGGTATCAACGGGTTTCAGTACCTTGGCGGCCAGTTCTCCTTTCCAACCTTCGGGAGTACCGAGGATCCACTTGACCTTGTTATCACGGCCAACCTTGATCACCGCAGACTGGTGGCGTGAGCTGACAATGATGCTGTCATCGGCCGGGTCATAACCTATGGAGTTGATATGCAGCCAGTTGCGGCCGGTTCCGACCCCGGCAACATCGCCGTAGGGTTCGCTGGCCAGCTCTTCGGTGGTTTTGGTTTCACCGGCCTTGGAGACATCCACGTTCAGGCAAACGGCCCCCATATCCAATGACTTAAGCACAGTGTCACGCATAGGGTCGAGTATCTTGTTGAAGTCCCAAACCTTAACGACATCACCGTTCTGATCCACTTCAATCACATGGTCGCGCACTGTGTCGACCTTGAGGCCATCCGGCGTGACATAATCACGCTTACCCACCCTCAACAGCAGGTGACCATTGGGCATTTCGGTGATCTCATGGGAGAAGCCATTAAAGCCCCGTGGAAGTTCGCGCTTGAAGATAGGCTTGCCGATAAAGTCATACTTGGCGTAGTAAGGCACCTGGAACCCTTGATGCAGTTCAAACATCAAACCCTGACCAAAGATCAGCTTGCCATCACGGGTCTGCTTGAAGGACATGGAGCCGCCCGGACGGTCATAGATAACATCGCTGTTCAGATGCCAACGCACATCGCCGTTGGTATCTATGATGTTCTGGGTCGGGATCCAGTCCCAGTGGTCACGGATATTGGGTGGTATCACCTGCCCATCAACCAGATAGAATCTATTTTCAAAGCCTTTGGCGACTTTGACCGGCTCATACTCGTACTGGGTGCGGGCATTGCCGTCAATATGCAGGTGAGGCAGTGCGCTGGTGCGGATCTTGTATTCCTCGGTCACTGACTTACCGGCCAGTTTGTAGCTGACCTCAACCCGGTTCAGATAATCGGGATAGAGGCCAAATACCGGAATACCACTGTGGGTGTTGAGCTGAGTCAATCCCACAGGGTACTGAATATCAATCCCTTTCTTTCCCTTGCCTTTTACTGTGACCTTGACGTCACTGATGGACTTGCCACCGAGATCGATCACCGCCACCAAAGGGCTGAACTTGTAAGGATCTACATAGACAAATCCCAACTGCCCCTGAGGTATGGCACTGGAACTGGTACCCGGCAGATCGCCGCCGGCAATCACCTGGGTTGAGAAACCCGTTAATGTCAGACTGGATGCCGCCAACATTAAGTAACACAGTCTCTTCATTTTCATCTTGTCACCTTCCAATTAAAGTTGATATTGCAGGGAATAAAAAATAGCGTCGTGATATCCTTGTTTTCCTAAGTTATTTTCCGCATACCGATAACTCAGGATAAAACTCAGATTTTTGCTAAAAGACCAATTAACAGATAAAGCTCCATTAAAACCAAAATCTTTTCCATCACCAGATAAAATCAAATAATCATCTTCGCGATTAAAAAAGTGTTCTTGCCACCAGGTCAACTTAAAGTCTTGCTTAAATAGATTTAGCTTATGGCTTGCCAGAAAATAAACATACCCACCGTTGAAACCACCTTCAAAGTTAGCGTCAAAGCTCTTATAAGTGGCATCGACAAAATGTCCTGCCAGAGCAACTTGTAGATAAGTATCGTCATAACTTTTGTCCCAGCTCAGTCCCAACATGGTGTTGGTTTCGCCCCAACTGGGTTTACTCTTGTCAAACACTTGGCCATAGAGATTCCAATCTGTCGCCCCTAAGTTAATCTGACCTATCACATTAATCTCTGTGCCGTAGTAGGCTCCATCATCCGGGTCTTCCCACTTTACATGGCCATAAATATCCCCATACTCATTACCAACGGCACCTTTCAGAGTGATAAATGGGTTATTGTCTTTGGCCTCGCCAAAATAATCCGATGCTTTGGATTGCCAATCCATCATCCCGGCTTCAACAGCCAGCATAGCCGCCTGACAGTGGCCACCAAGGCAGGCAGAGATAATTAAGGGGTATAACAATTTCGTGTTCATATTCAATCCTTCCTTCCCGACTCAAGTTAATTATTTACAGAAGCAGAATTGAATAGGTGAACTAAATCACATGAAAATGTTTATTTTGTTTTTTTGTTAAAAGGTTTAATAAGGATCATCAAAAAATAAAATTTTATTTTTTGATGAGCGAGATCACAAAGAGCTAATTAACACTCAAAAACTTTTATTCTCCAACTTATAATAAACCAACACTTTCTTGAGTATTTTAAAATGGATAAGCCCGAGCATAACCGTATACGGGAAGCTATTTTGGATTTGGCAGAGTCTGTTATTGCCAAAGAAGGATTATTGTCACTGAAAGTATCAGACATCACCAAAGGATTGGGCATATCCACGACTCTGTTCTACAGCATCTTCAAGACCAAGGAAGATATTCTGGTGGCTCTCACCTGTCGCGCCTTTGACCAGGTACTTGGGCTTCGTTGGTGGCTCAATCTGGAGGGTTACTCAGGATTAGAGAAATTTATCGCCTATATTCTCAATGAGATCCAATTTACCGAGACCTACTGCCTACGCAGTTCCATCTCCACCATCTCCTGCAACAGGTTGATCTTCAACAAGGCCAGTGCCACTTATCTGCGTAACCTAAATCGACTGGCCATGGATTATTGGGAAACCCCGCTCCAACTTCTGGCTCAAGCAAAAGAGCAGCAGGAGATCTTGGCCAGTGATGTGCAGATCCAGCAGTTTTGCCATCTGTTATGCACCTATCTGAGAGGCCGTGAGTTGGTGGGGAATACCTATGCCGGTAAGGAGTACAGCCTGGATGTCAGGTTTGATAATGCTCGGCTACTCACTCAACTGCTCAAAGAGTTGTGCCCTGGCAAAAGGCTCAATCCCCAAACCCTTGCCAGGGCGCAGCAGTTGCGTCGCGAATTACCCCGCTACAGAGAATTACGCCAACAACAGCTAAACACTTGAGTGAACCAAAGGCCTTGGGTAATTACACAAGCGACCGGGATTTAAGCCGCACAGTGCACAAAACCAACACAGAAGTAAAAACATCTAGACGTCTAAATTGACAGGCGACTGGCTATCCCCTATTCTTTCGCCTAATTTGTCAGGAGATGATGCCGTTAAGACAATGCAATTCAGCGAGTTTGGCTGCTACGGAGGGAATCCCCGGCCAAACGTGATTTACAGAGAGTAGATTTTGACCCAGAACAACACTTCTCCAGCCGTTAAAGCTCCGGCCTCATTTGTGGCGCTGCTGCCACTATTTCTGTTTCTGGCGCTGTTTATCGGTGCCGGGGTCTATTTCCAAAGCCAAGGGGTAGATTTTGCCTTCTATCAGTTGCCAAGTCCGATAGCGATATTACCGGCGATTGTACTGGCCATTTTGCTGTCCAAGCAAAAGCTCAACCAGACCATGAACACCTTTATGGCGGGGATAGGCCACAACAACATCATCGCCATGTGCCTCATCTACCTGTTAGCCGGTGCTTTTGCCGCCGTAGCCAGTGCCACTGGTGGGGTCGATGCCACAGTTGCCCTGGGGCTTAAACTGATCCCGGCCAATCTGTTGCTGCCCGGTTTTTTCATTATCGCCGCCTTTATCGCCACCGCCATGGGCACCTCCATGGGCACGATTGCCGCTGTAGCCCCTATCGCCCTAGGGGTTGCCGATCAGGCAGGGATTGAACTGCCACTGATGGCCGGCTCTGTGATGTCCGGCGCCCTGTTTGGTGACAACCTGTCTATTATCTCGGATACCACTATTGCCGCCACCCGCACTCAGGGCTGCGAAATGAGAGACAAGTTCCGCGAAAACCTGATCTTTGCCATTCCGGCGGCGATCGTGACCCTGCTGCTATTCGGTTTCCTATCTTCCGGTCAAGCCGAACTGCCACCGCAGGAGGTCGACTTTGTTAAGGTGTTGCCTTACTTGAGTATTCTGGTGCTGGCCGTCGCCGGGTTAAACGTATTTGTGGTACTGGCCATCGGCATTTTGCTGGCCGGGACCACGGGATTTCTCACTCAGGACTATTCGTTGCTGACCTTCGGCCAAGACATCTATAAAGGCTTTGGCAATATGCAGGAGATTTTTATCCTCTCCATGCTGGTTGGTGGTTTGGCAGCCCTGATGCAGCAGCAAGGTGGTCTGAGCTTTGTCAGCCAACAGATTGAAAAACTGATCGCCCGTTTCTCCCGCGCCAAAGGCGAAGCCTCCTGTCGTGCCGCCGAGTTAGGTATGGCCGGGATTGTCGCCCTGACCAACTCCTGTGTGGCCAACAATACCGTCTCTATTGTGGTCAGCGGTGATATCGCCAAAGATCTGGCCGCCAAACATGGCGTGGCCCCCAAACGCGCCGCCAGTGTTCTGGATATTTTCGCCTGTATTATTCAGGGACTTATTCCCTACGGTGCCCAGGCCTTGCTGATAGCTTCCCACTTCAAGATCTCTCCGCTGGAAGCGGTTGCCAACACTTGGTACTGTATGATCCTGGCATTGGTCGCTGTAGTGATTGTGATACTGCGCCCCCGCAGTTAAACTAACAAATACAAAAACCAAACCGGTCCCTGCGACCGGTTTTTTGTCGCTGCCGTTTGGCAAGCATTATTGAATACTGATATTCAAACGAGCCACTGCATGCCCCCTTACGAGCAATATCACAAACAAGATCCGCAGCGCCTGGCATTTATGATGTCTCTGGTAGGCGTTAGCATAGCGGCACTGGGTATGATTTCCTCCTTTTGGGCCGCTTATGACAGTATGGGCAGTGCTATTTTCAACATGCGCATGGACAGACTGGGTGACTATTTAAGCTCGCCACTGGCCTATGTCTACAACATCTCGCTACTGCTCGGCGGTGCTTGCTTCACCTTGGCCATGGGAGGCCTCTGGTGGCAAAAGCACAGCGCGGCGGCCAACTTACTGTCAAGGTCGGGGATAGCTGTGGGGGTGGGGATAGCGGCGCTTGGTGTGTTTCCCTATAATGAACTCTTTGCTCACCAGTTGGCGGCCATCTTCTTTATTGCCAATACCTTGGTGATGTTTACTCTTTGCTGCTACTGCTTTGTTTCCCATCGAGCACTGTGTAACCTGCCGCTGTGCCTGTTTAGCCTGCTGGGAATAGTATCCGGTATTGGCTTGTTATCTCAGTTGCAATGGCCATCGATGAATTATGCCTCTTGCCCGGCGCAAACCCTCTGCCTTTCGGTATGGTTTATGTGGTTGCACTCCATTGCCACTGTGTTTGCCGGCCTCAGCCTATCGGCCACGGTTTATCGGCTGTGGCACTGGTCGCAGCCGACAAACGACTGATGTAACCCTGGCAATAAAGGCCTGCAATGACCCACGCAAGAGCATCTCAACAAGCCACAATCCGCCTCGCTCACTATCTGGCGCAAACCGGCCTATGTTCAAGGCGCGAAGCCGCCAGGCGCATCGAAGCCGGAGAGATTTTTCTGGGTGACAAACTCGCTAAACACACAGACAGAGTCACCCTCGCCACCGGGCAGCGCCATTGCCTCGAAAAGCTGTTTTATCTGGGCGAGCCCGTCGCCGCCCCGGCAGCTTACACTTATCTGCTATTCAATAAACCCGTCGGCATAGATTGCCGCCTAATCAAGGATGACCCGAGCAGTCTATTGCATCTATTGCCTCAGGATAAACGCCTGTATCCGGCCGGAAGACTGGATAAAGACTCCCGCGGCCTGTTGCTGCTCAGCAACGACGGCGAGCTGACCCAGCAACTGATGCATCCGGATTTTTGCCACAGCAAACACTACCGGGTCACTCTGGAGCGAGCATTTACTGACGCGTTTATCCATGCCTTGAGAGCGCCTATGGATTACGGTTATGGCCAGGTGCGGGCATCACAAGTCACACCGATTTCGGCAAACAGTTTTGAAATTATTCTGACTCAGGGCAAGAAGCGGCAAATTCGCCGTATGTGTCGGCATTTGGGCTACAGAGTCACAGACCTCTGCCGTACCCGGATAATGGAGTTAACGCTTGATAAGCTTGCTGAAGGGGAGTTTAGGGAGCTCAGCCATGCACAAATCGCTGCGCTTAAAGATGCAGTACAACCTTGACTAAACAGCTGTATATTTTTTACGACTCTAAATTATTGGCAAAACCAAGCGCCTGGTTAACTGTATAAACCCAAAACAATATTGTTTGTGGCAACACTCACTCCTCATACTCTCTCAGACAAATCAGCTCTCACCCACGTCGATAGAAAACATTTATAGTGGCCCGTTGTCGCCCCTTGGTTGAACGCGCCATAGGCGGCGTATTGGTCAGCCTGGGGCTGGGATTGGCCTTTTCCTCTGTGGGACGTTCCTGAGCAGTTTCTCCGTTAAGGCCGTCAGGGTTGACTGCCTTCACCGTTTTTAGGCTCGCTTGCCCGGGAAGTGGCGACTTTATCATCCTTCCCGCCGCCGGGTTGCAACTCAGACAGAAGATCGGCAGCCTGCGTCACGGCAGCCAGATTCGCCTGATGCTCTTCTTCCTCCACAGTCTTGGATTCGACGCGATCTTCCTTACTGCGCCTGAACTCGCCATTGGCCTTGACCTCGGAATCATAGGGCAGATCCTCAATTCCCGGCAGTGAATCAGGAATATCGCTGGGGCTGACATCCACTATCTGTGAGCGGTTCATGGTGATCTTGTATCTGGCATAGCGCGGCGCCTGCTTGCCCTCTTTGAGTACGGCGACCAGATTTATCTGATAACGCCGCTCCACCGACTCGTTAGTTATCCTGCCATCGGTTTCGCTGTAAATTTTGGCCTTACCCCGTTCCAGATAGCGGGCAAAGGGCACTAAGCTGAACACCACCTGCTCCTGCAATGTGTTATAACCGGAGAGAAACTCGGTATCTGCCACCTTGGTTTGAATGCCGTAGTGAAGAATTTCAGCGTCGACCTTATTTTGGCTATGGCGCCGCCGGAGGATCTCTTTGACATCATCAGGGAGATCCCGACTACGCATAAACTCAAGCCAAATCAGCTGCTTGGCAATAAACTTCTGGTTGGTTGTATCCCTCAATATCCGACTCCAACGGGGGCGTCCCCGTTGGATATAGCGCCACAAAGCATTGCGGACATCATCTTTAAAGATCTCCCGCGCGCCGTAAATCAGCGCCAACACCAACACCAATACCAGAGTCACGCCGCTGAATATCCCCTGAGCCTTGATGATCAAGGCTGATACCACCAGCATCACCAGCGCGGTAGCCAACCCTGTGGTTAACTTTTTAAGCCCAGTGTTCAGAGGTTTAATCTCCTCTTTGAGCACCACCCCTTGCTGAATAAGCCGCCTGAGCAGCAACATCTTGTTGGCAATACGATTGGGATCTTGCAGGGTTTGCGCCGAGTTATAGAGTCGCTCGGCCCGATAGTGATTTTCTACCCGGCAGAGGGTGATCACCTTATCCGACACATGGCTAAAGTCACTGTTTCTGGGACCATGGGCCAACAGCTTCAACAACTGCTGTTCACAAAACCAGGATAAGTAGTTATCGGCATTCTCAAAATAGTGTTTCCATCTGGCATCGGCCGGTTCGTTACGGCGAAACTTCTTCAGCAAAATCGCTGTCTGCTCGGTTAACTCCTCCAGCAAAGGATAGAAGTTTTCCGGCTCGGATTGCCGCGAAATCTCTTTGGCATCGTTCTCCATCGCCACCACAAACTGGTAGGCAAACAGGTTCAGATAGAGGCGAAACTCTTCGACGGTACGCTTCTTCTGGCTTACAAACCTGGATTGTACCAGGGGCAGATGCAGACCATCCGAGTAGTAAGAACGCCGTCCGAGAATGGCGCTGAAGTAGTATTCCTCTTCATTCAGGCTCTGCGGCCCTATGCCCATCTCCTTGGGCAGGGAAAAGTAGAGATCCAGCTTGCGCTGCTCCCCAACACCCATCAGATGACTGAATTTGATGGATAGATTTTCTTCCTGCTTGATACGTAGTTTGGACACAATAATGGAAAACTATCAATGAATTGATGAAAGAACCAGACTATAGCCCAAGCAACACGGGAATGGGATAGCGCACAGGCGTTAACTGAAAGGAAATGGTGAAATCGTCAGCAAAAATTCAGCCGTCAATGGATCAGGCGGCAGCCACATACTGTGTTACTCGGTTGGAACAACACAATAGCATAGTCTTTGGCTTCATCGGCATCAAGGATCTCCAGTGCCAGGTGATGCAGGCCTTCATTACTGAGGTTGAAGCTGGAAACATAAGAAAGGTATTGCATATGGGCGGGCCTTGCGCCCTTGCCGGAAAGCTCCTGTTTATCTGTAACCAGGATTTGATAACGCCCCGCCTCTTCCGAAGCCAGTTGCCCCTGCATCAAAATGCTGCCGGCCGGGGTGCCATCCATGTTGAAGTAGCGATAGTTGACCAGAGCTCGCTTGCCTTTGGTCTGCAGATCCAGCAGCAGGTAGTGCTGCGCATCTTCGCCCTCGTTCAACTGCCGGTCGTAGAGTTCAGAGCTGCAATTAAGCGCCAAAGCGGGCGCTGTTTGACTGAAACGATAGATCACCAGCAAACAGCCGAGCAAAAAGATCAGGATCAGCAAATTTATCACCCAAAGCCAACGTCTAGCCACAGAGATCAACCTCCTTAAGCCAAGGTACACTGACAAATGCCTTGACCTGACGTCCATCGCTTATTTTGAGATTGCGTACCACGGACTGTCCCAAATACTCGCCTCTCAATGTGAGGTTAAGGACTTGTTTGTCATGGGAAAGAGAGACATATAATTTGCGCCAAGGGCTGCTCTTACACTGAGCCAATGCCGAGGTCAGCACCTTGCCCTGTTCGGTCAACAACTGATTGTTGGTACGGGAATTGGAGTAGAAAAACAGCTCCATTCTCTGACCAGATAGCAGTGTCAATTCCTGCTTGTTCAGTGGAATGGTGGGTACCACTCTGGGTAAACGATACAGATAGAAGACACTGAGACCAAGCATGAGTATCAGTACCAAGCCCACCAGCAGTTGCTTGGGACCGGCATTCAACCTGGACTCCAGCACTCCCGCGGGTTTACGGGCCACAGATGAGCGTAGCAGATACCCCTGCCCCTTGACCGTTTCAATCAAAGACTCATATTCGGGCCCCAGAAAGGCACGCAACATACAGACAGCACGGGCTACAGACGAATCACTCAAAGGGGGATGATTGTCATCACCGGCGCGCAACTCGATACGGGAGACCAAACGTCCCTGATTGGCAAGCAGGAGTTTCAGCACCTGCAACTCCGCCCGAGGGAGATGCCAACTGTCTCCCCTGCCTTTGTGTTGTAACTCACCGCTGGCTTCATCAAACCAGCAGTCGCCTATCTGCATCATCTTCCTCCTGTTTTATATGAACATGAGTGTATGCAAGAAATCTAATCACTACTGTGATCCTCATAACCCTGACACAGGAAAAAGTTTAAAAAGTGATCCAACTCAGGCAAGGAAGCAAGCAAGAGGGAAGCAAGTAGCGTTTTGTGAACCAGTTCCCATGGTTGAAGGCTTTGAAAACAGGCCTGAAGATTGATAAACCAGCCATTAATTAACATGAATAAAACAAATAAGGTGATTCTGCCCAACCCTTAATCCTCAAAAAGGATTAAGAATAGCCACCCTAATCACCTTAAAAGGTTAAAACTCCAGTCTTTGACAACTCAATATTCATGCGCGCTAAATCACAACCTTCATATCTTATCCCCCTAATCTGAATACAACCGACCCGGTCGGGAAAAACAAAGACAACAAAGGGTGATAAATATGAGCATTAACAGACGTCAGGCCCTGGGCCAGATTATCGGAATTAGCGCCGCAGCAGCCGGAGCCAGCCTTACGGCCACTTGCGCCTTTGCTGCCACGGATGAGTCAGGAAACTACCGCCTGGAGTTGGGTGAAAAACTCAAATATGCTCCATTGGATCCTATGGAGACAGCCAAACTGGCTTATGAAACCGGCGGTGGCTGTATGCATCAGGTATTTCACGCCACTGTGACCATGCTGGCTCGGTCTGCCAGTGTCGATGCCGACAAGTTTGCCACTATTCCAACGGCGCTGGCCGGCTACGGTTTTGCCGGTGTTACCGGCCAAGGCACGCTTTGCGGTAACCTCAATGCAGTAGGTATGTTGGTTAATATTCTCGATGACATTAATGGCCAAAACTCCGCCGTCATAGGTTCCTTGTTCCGTTACTACGAGAATACCGAACTGCCTTTGTCCAGCGATGAGTTCGTTGCCGGTATTGGCTCCACCGCCGAAAAGACTGCCCTGGTGGTCAAATCCTCGGTAGCCAACAGCGTATTGTGTCACTCCTCTATCAGTAACTGGTCCAAGGCCTCAGGCAAGACCTTCTCTGAAAAAGGTGAACGTTGCTATCGTTTGTCGGCCTCTATTGCCTATCACTTAGTGGAACTCTTGAACCGAGCCTACAAGGGTGAAGACTTGGGCGCCCTGCCTGAAAGTAAACCCAGCTCAGAAGCCCAGAGCTGTCAGAGCTGTCATGGCTCCACAAGTACTATGGGACCTGCCGCCAGCGTCAAGACAGACATGGAATGTACCACCTGTCATACCGGGCACTTTAACTGAGGATTATCCAATGAAAATCAGCTATCTGAGCCTGCTGCTCGGCTCGGCCCTGCTATTGGGAGGCTGTGGCAGCGATGATGACAACAATAATGGTGGCGGTGAGATCACGCCTCCGCCACCACCTGTGGAAAAACCCAGTCAGGATATCGCCGAAGCAAGTAGTATTGAGTTGACTCTCAACAGCTTCGACCCAGATTCAGGCCAGGTCACCTTTGCCCTGCAAAACGCCGAAGGCAAAGCGCTCACCAATGCCGCCAAGTACCAAATCACCTACTTTGGCTATCCGGCAGAAGAGCAAGCTTCCACCAAGCCCAAAGCCTGGAAACGCTGGCATGTAACCTATGGTTACAGCTGCGACCCGACAACCGAGTGCGCCGAGCCGCTGCAGGCTCTGGAAAGTGCCGGCAGCTACAGTTTCAGTCCATCAGGGCTCGACTGGGACGCTAATGCTGCTACTGGCGCGGTTAGCCGTTACAAGGTAGCCATAGAGGTGTTCGGAACTGAAATCAGCAATGAAGTGACGCTCTATTCTCCCACTACAGACGTAAACTAAAGGTCACCAATCCCAAATGCCGCTGATCAATGAGAGCAACGGCATTTGGGACTCATCCTCCTCCTCAAACTCAGTCATACGACAGGCCCAAAGATGATTGCCTGGACTCAGTTGAATAAGTGAATAGTCGGCCAAAATATCCATCTCCAGAACATGCAACCTGAGCTCCAATTTACCCGACTGAGCCAAAGCCTTATTGATAGCCTCCCGCATTGCCATCAAGTATGGAGGGAGTTCTTCTTCACCTAATAGCAGTTTATCCTGATAGGGTTCCAGACTCATCATATAGCTTAGTGAACCAAGCTCAACGCCTTCTATAGTACCTGCCAGCTCAATACCCGCCCACGGCTCATTATCATAGCGATAACTGACCTTCAGTCTGGTCTGCCCATTTTCTGTGGTTATCCCAAGCCTGAGTTTCTCCCCTCCCCTTGGTCCCCCGGCTTTGCCGGGGTTAATTAAACTCGCTTCACAATTAAAGCTTGGGTTTAGATACTTGGAAATCAAGGTGTCAACCGCCAGGATACCCACAACAAATAACAGCAGTAACAACAGCAATATCCAGCTCCGGTTTTGGCGTAAGCGCCACGGCAGAGTCGATTCAGTCACAGCGCAACGCCTCCTTCAACCAAGTATGCTCGGGGGCACAATCATTCATCTGAGACATGGTCAACTTGTAAGCTTTAAAGTACTCCCCTTGGTCACTTTCTCCCTTGAGCACCATACTCAATACCTTACTGTCATCACTGAGGGAAATGGAAATCGTACGCCAGCTATCAGGGCAAGGAGCCAGCCAGCCTTCAATGCTCTGAGTAAGATCTTTCAATGTCGCCAATGCCTTGGGTTCGCCATAGAGACGCAGGAAGGTAGTATTGCCCGAAGGGTGCGCGAGTTTTATCACTTCATCCGGCGTTTCCAGATAGCGCAGCGGTCCGACTCTGGACGATAGAAAAAACAATACCAACCCACTCAGCAGTAACATCCAAAAAAAATGATACCAGGGTGCCTTTCCCTTTAAAAACAGAGAGATTGACTTACGTTTTTGAGTTTTGCTGTGCAGTAAAAAACCTTGCCGGTCGATGGGCTCCAACAGGCCACAGTAATCAGGCCCCAGGTATTGGCGGATACGGGCCACCGCTTGTTCCAATAAATGCTCTTGGTTGACGGGAATGCCCGCCTCCTGCAGCAATTGCATTCTGGAAACCACCTTGCCCTGATGGCTCAACAAAACACTCAACACACATTGCTCTATTTCAGACAAGACCCAAATCTTACCGGACCCAGTATGTTTGAGCGTGCCGGTATCGGCATCAAACCAACAGCAACCTATCTGCATGGCATTGCTCAGCAGCAAATGAATGGCGGCAGTATAAGGGAAAAAAACACCCATCCAGAGTGATCTGCATGGGTGTTTTCAGGCTTTTAAGAAAAGCGTGAACCTTCTCTCAGACTTTTCTCACGATTAAAACTTTGTTAATTAACAATATGATACATGCTTTTCTAAAATGTAGAACTGTTAAGCCAGAGATGTATCAGAATACTGGCGATATAACCCAGGGCGATAACAGGCGTCCACTTGAGGTGAGCCCCAAAAGTATAAATGCCCCTCGCTTGCCCCATCAGAGCGACCCCTGCAGCACTGCCGATAGACAGCAAACTGCCCCCGACTCCGGCAGTCAGGGTTACCAGCAGCCATTGGCCAAGAGCCATATCCGGATTCATGGTCAGTACGGCAAACATCACAGGAATGTTGTCTATGATAGAAGACAGCACCCCAATGGCGATATTGGCATAAGTGGGATCCCACTGGGTGTACATGGCGTGAGACACCATACTCAGATAGCCGATAAAGCCCAAGCCGCCGACACAGAGCACCACGCCATAGAAGAACAGCAAAGTATCCCATTCGGCTCTGGCAATACGGCTGAAGACATCGAAAGGCACCACGTTACCCAGTTGCTCCAGACGCTTTTCATCCTGCATCAGGCGCGCCTTCTCCTGCGCCCTTGCCAATGCTTTGGGGAAATTCTTCCTCAGGTAGAAGCCAAAGCACTGCAGTAGTCCAAGGCCTGTCATCATGCCCAGCACAGGTGGCAGCCCCAACAATGAATGAGCACAAACAGCCATAGAAATAGTAAACAGGAACAGCAGTACTATCCGCTTGGCGCCTGTCTTGGTATAAACTTTTTCAACCAGGGCATCGGATTTTTCCCTGGAAATAAACAGGCTCATGATCAGCGCCGGCACCAGGAAGTTCACCAGTGATGGCAGGAACAGCTTAAAGAACTCGGAAAAGTGCACCATGCCCTTTTGCCACACCATCAAAGTGGTGATATCCCCAAAGGGACTGAAGGCACCACCGGCGTTGGCCGCCACCACTATGTTGATACAGGACAGGGTGATAAAACGGCGATTATCGGCGCCCATTTTCATTACCACGGCGCACATCAATAATGCCGTGGTCAGGTTATCGGCGATAGGTGAGATAAAGAAGGCCAATAAGCCGGTAAGCCAAAATATCTGGTATAAACTGAAGCCCTTGCCGACCATCCAACAACGTAAAGCATCAAACAACCGCCGCTCTTCCATCGCGTTGATATAGGTCATTGCTACCAGCAAAAACAGCAACAATTCGGCATATTCGAGCAGGTTATGCTTAAAAGCTGCCTCGGCCACTTCCGACATACCGTTTTGGGTATAGATATAACCTATCATGCCCCAGATAAGACCGGCGGCGACCAATACAGGCTTGGACTTCCTCAGGTGCAGTTTCTCCTCCCCCATCACCAGCAAATAGGCGATGGTAAATAGAGTCAGTGCCAGATACCCCACAGTTGAGTCGGTCAGGTTCAGATTATTTACGGCTTCCGTGCTAGCCAGGACCGCAGGCGAAAACAGTCCGGACAAAATTCCTCCTAAGGCTGCGCAGCCCCCATGCAAACGCATCAACTTCATTTCAATGATCTCTCGGTAGGAAATTAACTAAAACCTAGCACAGAGACAGGAAATCAAATCTTGATAAAACGCAAATTTCTGTAATTTAAGTGAGCAAGCCCAAGCCTTAAGCGGCAGACAACTGAAGAAAGGTTACCAAAGACTGGCAAAAAAACACCATAGATCACAAAAGCGCCCGCAGGCGCTTTTATCTGGTTCACACTTTTTATATCACGACTTTTTAGAAGGAGTACAGCAGTGTCATGTTGGTTTCGGTATCTGTGCTCTTTTTGTCATCCAGCGGATCGCTGTTATAACGCACGACCACGGCGAACTTCATCGCCAATGCACCTATGATATTAGCGGTCAACGAAGTCTCGGAACGCGCGTCGAGCTTGTCACCATAGTCGGCAACAAACATCTGGCGGAATTTGGAGGTCTTGCTGATCTCAAGCTCATAGTTAATCACTCCGTGAGCCACCCAGCTGGCATCTGAGTTATAACCCAGAATAGCACGCTGCTCACTGTCCAGACGCTGATACTGGTAACCAGGACCTATCTCGGCATCCAGGAAACTCTTGCTGCCCTGGAAAACCCGGTAGCCGTAACCGGCTGCGCTGTTGAATTTATAATCATAACCTGTAAAGGGATCGGCTTCGTAACTGGTGTTGGCAAACAGATAACTGCGCTCATCCAGACGGTAGTTGCCCTGAACACCACCAAAGTAACGCTTGGCGGTAACTTCTTCAGAATCTTCCTTATACAGACCTTCGAGCAGATACTGGTTTTCCCAGTTACCCAGTTCGTGTTTCATCGCCAGGCGACCCTTCACCGAAGAGGTATCAGTGTTACCTGTGGTCAGGGTAGCACCCAACTCCGCCTCACCGGCAAATGTTTTATCACCTTCGACAAAGTCGGCCCCTGCGTGAGCAAATGGTGCGACCAGCAGAATGGCTGCAGCGCTAAGCAGTTTTTTCATTCTTGTGCATCTCCGTTCAAAGCAATCCCTAAAAAAACGGGCGCCATCTTAACATCTACAGCGAAAAATACGAAACAGCTCGCATTTTTCAGCCGAAAAACCTGATTGCGTACACTATCTTGATAACAATGGCCCCCAATCATGCCCGCAACCCGGCCGCAGACATCAGCAGTCGCAATAGCGAAGAGACACTCAGCAAAGAAAGAACACTCAAGCACCAAAGCAGCAGCATCCAGCAGCCTGGACGGCTATCGAGCCAAGCCTTAGCGGGGGCCAACAGCCGGATGGCCCGGCCCCTCAAAGCATTAATGATAGGCATCATCGACGCTCACCTTGCCGCGGAACACATAATAGGTCCAGCAGGTATAGACCAAAATAATCGGGATAATGAACAGGGCCCCCACCAGCATAAAACCTTGGCTCTGGGGCGGTGACGAGGCCTGCCAAATGCTGATTCCCGGTGGAATAATGTAGGGCCAGATGCTGATCCCAAGACCGCAGAACCCCAGTAACACCAACAGCAGCGTCATCACAAAGGGTTGGTAAGTATCTTGCCTTTGCAGCCCCAGGTACAGATTCCATCCCAGCAGCGCCGTCAACAAAGGCACGGGTGAGAGGAAAATAAGGTTCGGCAGTGAAAACCAACGCTCGGCGATTTGGGGATGTGCCAAAGGCGTCCAGATACTGACCAGCACTATGGCCACCAACAAGCCTATGAGCAAAGAGCGGCTCAGCAGAAACATCTGTTGCTGCAGATGCCCCTGGGTCTTCATGATCAGCCAACTGCTGCCAAGGAGCCCGTAAGCGACCACCAGGCCGACACCGCATAAAAGCGGGAAAGGCGCCAGCCAGTCGAGCTGCGAGCCGGCAAAGCTGCGATCTATGACGGGGAAACCGGATATCACAGCCCCCAGCACCACCCCCTGAAAGAAGGTCGCAGCCACAGAGCCGATGGCAAATGCCCTGTCCCAGGCTTTTCTGTGGCCTTCAAATGCCTTGAAGCGAAACTCAAACGCCAAGCCTCGAAAGATAAGCGCCACCAGCATAAAGGTCAGCGGAATCGCCAAGGCATCGATAATCACCGCATAAGCCAGCGGAAAGGCACCGAACAATGCGGCCCCGCCCAATACCAGCCAGGTTTCATTGCCGTCCCACACAGGTGCCACCGAGTTCACCATGATATCTTTGTCATCCCTGTCTTCAACCAAGGGCAGCAGTATCCCCACTCCCAGGTCGAAACCATCCATGACTATGTACATCAAGGTGGCGAAAATAATAATCACAAACCAGATAACAGCCAGATCGATACCCATACTCAGCTCTCCTTATGCAGCTCGTCGCTGTGAAACTGTGAAATTCGCCCGACCAACGCCGGGCTTTCGGATAAGGCTTCCTCGACCTTGGGTCCCTGACGGATAAGATTGAGCAGATAGAGATACCCCAAACCAAACACCAGGCTGTAGACCACAAAGAACCCCAGCAGGCTCAGGCTCATATGCAGCTCGCCATGGGCGGAGACCGCATCCTGGGTGCGCATTACCCCATGAATGATCCAGGGTTGCCGCCCCACTTCCGTGGTTATCCAACCGGCCAACAGCGCTATGAGTCCCGATGGTCCCATGCACAGACTGAAGCGCAGAAACCAGCGGCGCTGGTACAGGCCACCACTGTGTCTGAGCCAAAGGCTGACGACACCGAGCAGCAGCATCAACATGCCCAGTCCGACCATGACCCGAAATGACCAAAAGACGATAGGGACATTGGGCCTGTCTTCCACGGCAAACTCCTTCAGCGCCGGCACCTGGGCCTGGCTGTCGTGCATCAAGATCAAACTGGCCAGCGCCGGGATCTTGAGGGCATAGTCAGTGGTTTCTGTCTCCATATTGGGCCAGCCAAACAGGATAAGCGGTGTCGGCTCACCCGAGCTGTTGTCCCAGTGGCCTTCCATGGCGGCGACTTTAGCCGGTTGATGCTCCAGGGTATTGAGCCCGTGAATATCCCCAAGCAAGGCCTGCAAAGGTGCACAGGCGAGGATCATCCACAGCGCCATGGAGAACATCTTGCGCACCGCCGGGTTGTCGTTGCCTTTAAGCAAGTGCCAGGCGCCCGATGCCGCCACCATCAAGGCGCAGCAGATAAAGGCGGCCACCGCCATATGCGAAAGACGCGGAATAAAGGAAGGGTTGAAGATAACCGCCAACCAGTCTGTCGGTACTACTTGACCGGCTTCAATGACAAAGCCCTGCGGCGTGTGCATCCAACTGTTGGAGGCCAAGATCCAGAACATGGACATTAGGGTGCCGAGGGCAACCATGCAGGTGGAAAAGAAGTGCAGCTGATCGCCGACTTTCTTCCAGCCAAACAGCATCACCCCCAAAAATCCGGCTTCGAGGAAGAAGGCGGTCAACACTTCATAGGTCAGCAGGGGGCCGGTAATACTGCCGGCAAACTCGGAAAAACCGCTCCAGTTGGTGCCGAACTGGTAAGCCATCACCAAGCCGGAAACCACCCCCATACCAAAGTTGACCGCAAATACCTTGGACCAAAAATGATACAACTGCTTGTATAGCGGATTACGCTTTTTGAGCCAAAGCCCTTCCAGTACCGCGAGATAACTTGCCAGGCCAATGGTGATGGCCGGGAAGATAATGTGAAAAGAAACCGTGAAGGCAAACTGTATGCGTGCCATTTCGAGTGCATCCAGTCCAAACATGAACCACCTCAAAGGGTCAATAAACCTGGCAGGCATCTTAAGGACTGAGACAAAACTATAATAGATACAGAAAATACGATTTTATATATAACAGATTGAATAATTGTTATGCTGGACACGGGCAATAAAGCAGAGTAAACCATGGCCAAATATGAAACCCTGATCCAGCAATTGAGGCAGCAGATACAGAGCGGTGTCTGGCAGGTGGGTGACCGCTTACCTTCACTCAGGGAGCAGACTCAGCAGAGCCAGATGAGTTTGATGACAGTGATGCATGCCTATCAGGTGTTGGAGAGCCAAGGTTGGATAATCTCCCGCCCCCGCTCAGGTTACTTTGTCGCCCCGAAAGTGGCTGCCCCCAAGCCTCAAGGTCTGCATCAGTCCAGTGCTGTGACCCGCGCCGAGTCGGTGGATATCAACGCCTTTATCTTTGAGGTGTTGCAGGCCAGTCGCGATCCGGGGATCACGGGGTTTGGCTCCGCCTACCCGGACCCCGGGCTGTCGCCCCACAAACAGTTGAACCGGGCCTTGATTTCAAGCGCCAGAACCCTGGATTCCGCCAGCGCTCTGGACAATCTGCCACCCGGGAACCCGGCGCTCAGGCATATCATAGCCCAGCGCTACGCGGCGCAGGGAATGAGCATCTCGCCGGATGAAATAGTGATCACCGCGGGGGCACTGGAGGCATTGAACCTGAGCCTGCAGGCGGTTACCCGTCCCGGGGATTGGGTGGTGATAGAAAACCCCGCCTTCTACGGCGCGCTGCAGTCGCTGGAGCGCCTCGGCCTCAAGGCGCTCGCCATTCGCACCCATCCCCAGGAAGGGATAGATCTGCAGTCTCTGGCCCAAGCGCTGCAAACTCACAGGGTCAAGGCCTGCTGGTTGATGACCAACTTTCAAAATCCCCTTGGCTGCAGTATGAGCGATGACAAGAAGCGTCGTTTGCTGAAACTCTTGCAGGAACACGACTGCTTTTTGATTGAAGACGATGTCTACAGTGAACTCTATTTTGGCAAGGAGAAGCCCCTGCCGGCCAAGGCCTTCGACCCGGACAACAGAACCCTGCACTGCGGCTCCTTCTCCAAGTCTCTGGTGGGCGGTTTTCGCGTCGGTTGGGTGGCCGCCGGCAAGATGGCGCTCAGTATTCAAAAACTGCAACTGATGAGCACCCTGGCCACCAGCACCCCGGTGCAATTGGCACTGGCCCATTACCTGTCGACCCGCAGTTATGAGACCCACCTGCGACAATTGAGGCGCACCCTGGAGCAGCGAAAGTTTGCCACCTGGCAGGCATTGAAGAGCCGCTTACCCGACAGTGTCAGAGTGCATTATGGCGATGGCGGCTATTTTCTCTGGGTAGAGTTACCCGAGGGGCGGGACACCACAGAGCTTTATCGCCAGGCACTCTGGCAAGGAATAAGCCTGGCGCCGGGACAGATGTTCTCGGCGCACCGGGAGTTCAGCCACTGTTTTCGCATCAATGCCTCACTGCCTGGCGGGCCAAAATTGGAGCAATCGATAGCCAGCCTGGCCAAGCTTATCAAAAAGGCGTTGTGATGACTCAAGAGCCATCCGGAAAACACTCCGCCAACCTCAGCCCTATCACCCAAGTGTGTCGTAACAGCCAAGGCGCAACAACTAGCGCCCACCTCGGATTTACACTCTGGAAGCTAAAAGTAAAAAAGCCCGCGAATGCGGGCTTTCAATACAGAGAACGGGATTACAGATTGATCTGTGGGTCCAGTTCGCCGGTCTGATAACGCTTGTACATGGCCTGCAGTGACAGTGGCTTGATCTTGGAGCCCATACCGGCACAACCGAAGGCTTCGTAGCGCACGGTACAGATGTCGGCCATAGCTTCCATAGAGGCCTTAAGGAATTTGCGTGGATCAAACTCAGTTGGGTTTTCGGCCAGGAACTTACGTACCGCACCGGTTGATGCCAGACGCAAATCTGTATCGATGTTAACCTTACGTACACCGTGCTTGATGCCTTCAACAATCTCTTCCAGCGGCACGCCGTAAGTTTCAGGGATCGCGCCACCATACTGGTTGATGATCTGCAGCCACTCCTGAGGTACAGAAGAAGAACCGTGCATGACCAGGTGAGTGTTGGGGATACGGGCGTGGATCTCTTTGATGCGGTCGATACGCAGCACATCGCCGGTAGGCTTGCGGCTGAACTTGTAAGCACCGTGGCTGGTACCTATGGCGATAGCCAGGGCATCCACGTGAGTGTCGGCCACGAAGCGGGCAGCCTCTTCCGGGCTGGTCAGCATCTGCTCATGGCTCAGGGTGCCTTCGGCGCCGATACCGTCTTCTTCACCGGCCATACCGGTTTCCAGGCTACCCAGACAACCGATTTCACCTTCAACAGAAACACCACAGGCGTGGGCGAACGCCACTGTCTTGCGGGTGACATCGACGTTGTACTCATAAGAGGCAGGAGTCTTGCCGTCAGACATCAAGGAACCGTCCATCATCACAGAGCTCATGCCGAGCTGGATGGAACGCTGACACACGTCAGGGTGGGTACCGTGATCCTGGTGAATACACACAGGGATATCCGGATACTGCTCAAGGGCGGCCGCCATCAGATATTTGAGGAACTGAGGACGGGCATACTTACGGGCACCGGCTGAGGCCTGCACGATCACAGGGCTATCAGTGGCTTCGGCGGCCTGCATGATAGCACGCATCTGCTCCAGGTTGTTGACGTTGAACGCCGGGACGCCGTATCCATGTTCGGCGGCGTGGTCCAGCAGTTGGCGTAGGGAAATAAGGGCCATTTTTTTACTCCAATAATAGGGTGAATTACTTCACCGAGGTCGCTATCGCTTGGATTTAACTTGATGCTCCCGGCAAAGCCGGGAGCGGTTTCTTTATAATTCTTTTGACTTTGCTTAGTTACCGCGGGCCTTGAGCATAGCCACTGCCGGTAACTCTTTACCTTCGAGGAACTCGAGGAAGGCGCCGCCGCCGGTAGAGATGTATGACACCTTGTCGGCGATACCGTATTTATCCACGGCGGCAAGAGTATCACCGCCACCAGCGATGGAGAAGGCCGGTGACTCGGCGATCGCCTGGGCGATACGCTTGGTGCCTTCGCCGAACTGGTCAAACTCAAACACCCCTACCGGGCCGTTCCAGACTATAGTACCGGCTTTTTGCAGGATAGCTGCCAAGGCTTCGGCGCTGTCCGGGCCTATATCAAAAATCATCTCATCGTCGGCAACCTCGGCCACTGGCTTCAAGGTAGCCACGGCTGCAGGGCTGAACTCCTTGCCAACCACTACATCGGTAGGCACAGGGATATCGCCGCCACGGCTCTGGGCATTGGCCACCAGGCGCTTGGCTTCATCGATAAGGTCGGCTTCATAGAGTGACTTGCCCACAGGATGGCCGGCGGCGGCTATAAAGGTGTTGGCGATACCACCACCTACCACCAGTTGATCCACTATGCCGGATAGAGACTCAAGCACTGTCAGCTTGGTTGACACCTTGGAGCCTCCGACAATCGCCACCAAGGGACGTGCCGGGTTATCCATCGCCTTACCCAGGGCATCCAGCTCGGCTGCCAACAATGGGCCGGCGCAGGCTATCGGGGCAAACATGCCGACTCCGTGAGTCGAGGCCTGGGCGCGGTGAGCAGTACCGAAGGCATCCATCACATAGACATCACACAGGGCCGCCAGCTGCTTGGAAAGCGCCTCGTCGTTTTTCTTCTCACCCTTGTTGAAGCGGACGTTTTCAAACACCACGACTTCGCCTTGGGCAACTTCGACGCCTTCAAGATAGTCTTTTTCCAGGCGCACCGGGCAATCCAGCGCCTTGGCCAGATAGTCAACCACAGGCTTGAGGGAAAACTCCTCATTATATTCGCCTTCGGTTGGTCGTCCCAGGTGGGACATCACCATCACGGCAGCCCCTTTTTCCAGTGCCAGTTTGATGGTGGGCAGTGACGCCCGCAGACGCGCGTCACTGGTGACGACACCATCGACCACCGGCACGTTGAGATCTTCACGGATCAGCACACGCTTGCCCTGAAGATCCAGCTCTGACATCTTGATAATTGCCATTTTTACGCTTCCTTCTTAATCAAAAACAAATCTGTTTCACTAAGGGCGGCAGCTTCCCTGCCCCCTGAAATAATCTGTCGCAGTCTCTCAGGCGCTGCGGGCCTTGATCATCGCCAGTGCCGTATCCAACATACGGTTGGCAAAACCCCATTCGTTGTCGCACCAAAGCAACAGCTTCACCAGTTGGCCATCACTGACCCGGGTCTGGGTACCATCGACCACGCTGGAGCGCGGATCATGATTAAAATCGCATGATACCAGAGGCTCATCAGTATAGCCCAGAATCCCCTCGAGCCGGCCGTGGGTCGCCTGCTCCAACACTTGGTTTACCTTGGCAATATCCACTCTGTCGTTGAGGGTCACAGACACATCTATAGCGGTAACATTAATAGTGGGCACCCGCACAGAGATAGCCTCAAACTTATCCTTCATCTGCGGCAGGATACGCTCTATGCCGCGGGCAAGCTTGGTATCTACCGGAATAATTGATTGCCCGGCGGCGCGGGTACGGCGCAGATCGTCGTGATAGGCATCTATCACCTGTTGATCATTCATCGCCGAGTGGATAGTGGTAATGGCACCGCTCTTGACCCCAAAGTGCCGGTCCAGCACATCGATGACAGGGACAATACAGTTGGTGGTACAGGATGCGTTGGACACCACTGTGTGTTCGGCGGCCAACAGTTCCTGGTTGACACCATAGACTATGGTGGCGTCAACATCCGCCGAAGAGGGGTGACTTATCAATACCTGGCGGGCACCGGCCTGGATATGAGCCTCACAGCTCTGTCTATCAGAGAGGGCGCCGGTAGCTTCGAACACCAAGTCGATATCCAGCTCGCCCCAGGGCAGTTTGTCCGCCTCCGGCTCGGCCAACAGGGTAATGCTGTCATCCCCCAGTTGCATCATGCCATCGGCAAGGCTCGCGCGGCTATGGAAGCGACCATGGGTGGTGTCATAGTTGGTGAGGTGGACTATGGCCTCGGGCTTAGCCAGTTCATTGATAGCAACGATCTGAATTTGCTGCCTTTTACCCGATTCGTATAAGGCACGGAGAATTGAACGGCCGATGCGGCCATAACCATTGATTGCGACTCTGATCATGGAGATCCTGTTCCTCTAATGAGGGATGCTGATTGGGTAACGGCCTGACTTCCCGACAGGCCGTTGCACTTCCTGTGCGGCATTCCATTGCCTGGTTGCCGCACAGTCATTTCCAATCAGGCAGGCGCGGCTCAGGCGAGCAGAGCCTTACCGGCTTCAACCACTTTATCGACAGTGAAACCGAACATCTCAAACAACTGATTGGCAGGCGCCGACTCACCGAAGCTGGTCATGCCAATAATGCGACCGTTCAGGCCGACATATTTATACCAGTAATCGGCTATGCCCGCTTCCACGGCCAGTCGTTTTGTGACATTGGCTGGCAGTACAGCTTCTTTATAAGCCGCGGTTTGCTGGTCAAATACGTCGGTAGATGGCATGGAAACCACGCGCACCTTGGCGCCAGTAGCGGCCAGCTCAACCTGGGCCTTAACCGCCAACTCGACTTCGCTGCCGGTGGCAATGATGATCAGCTCAGGCGCGCCTTCGCAATCCACCAGCACATAACCGCCCTTGGCCACATCATTCAGTTGCTCGGCGCTGCGTGGCATCTGGGTCAGGTTCTGACGCGAGAAGATCAGCGAAGTTGGGCCGTCTTTGCGCTCAATGGCGTATTTCCAGGCGATAGCAGATTCTACCTGGTCACATGGGCGCCAGGTGCTCATGTTGGGAGTCATACGCAAAGAGGCAATCTGCTCAACCGGTTGGTGAGTCGGGCCGTCTTCACCCAGACCAATGGAGTCGTGGGTATAGACCTGAATGTTCTGCACCTTCATCAGCGCGGCCATCCGCATGGCGTTGCGGGCATATTCCATAAACATCAGGAAGGTGGCACCGTAAGGTACAAACCCACCGTGCAGGGCAATACCGTTGATGATGGCGGTCATACCAAACTCACGCACACCATAGTGCAGGTAGTTGCCGCTGGGATCTTCGGCCGAAATAGGCTTGGAACCTGAGTACATGGTCAGGTTGGAAGGCGCCAGGTCGGCACTGCCCCCTAAGAATTCAGGCAACATTTTACCGAAGGCTTCCAGTGCATTTTGCGAGGCCTTACGGGAAGCGATATTGGCAGGATTGGCCTGCAGCTGCTCTATGTAGGCTTTGGCATCGGCGTCAAAGTTGGCAGGCAGTTCACCGTTGAGGCGACGCTTGAGCTCGGCGGCCAGCGCGGGGTGAGCGGCTTCATAGGCAGCGAACTTGTCGTTCCAGCTGCTTTCGGCGGCCTTACCGGCTTCCTTGGCATCCCAGGCAGCATAGATTTCAGATGGGATCACGAATGGCTCATGCTTCCAGCCCAGGAATTCACGGGTGGCGGCAATTTCAGCATCACCCAGCGGCGCACCGTGGCAATCATGAGAACCGGACTTGTTGGGAGAACCGTAACCTATTACGGTCTTGCAGCAGATCAGCGATGGACGCGGATCAGCCTTGGCGGCTTCAATGGCGGCGTTAATAGCTTGTGGGTCGTGACCATCGACACCGGCAACCACGTGCCAGCCATAGGCTTCAAAGCGCTTGGGAGTATCATCGCTGAACCAGCCTTCAACATGACCATCGATGGAGATACCGTTGTCATCCCAGAAGGCGATCAGTTTGCCAAGACCCAGGGTACCGGCCAGTGAGCAGGCCTCATGGGAGATACCTTCCATCAGGCAACCGTCACCCATGAAGACATAAGTGTGATGATCGACAATATCGTGACCGTCACGGTTAAACTGAGCCGCCAGAGCCTTTTCCGCAATCGCCATACCTACAGCATTGGTAATGCCTTGGCCCAAAGGCCCTGTGGTGGTTTCTATGCCGGGAGCATAACCATATTCAGGATGGCCCGGAGTGCGTGAGTGCAGTTGACGGAACTGCTTGAGATCTTCAATGCCCAGATCATAACCCGCCAGATGCAGCAGTGAGTAATGCAGCATGGAACCATGGCCGTTTGACAACACAAAGCGGTCGCGGTCGGCCCATTGAGGGTTCACAGGGTTGTGCTTGAGGTGATCCCGCCACAGGACTTCGGCGATATCAGCCATCCCCATGGGAGCACCGGGGTGGCCGGAATTGGCCTTTTGGACAGCGTCCATACTTAAAACACGGATAGCGTTAGCGAGTTCTTTACGGGAAGACATGCTCTCTCCTGCTTGATCTTAGAGGTCTTGGGCAAATTGGAGCCATATTTTCCCCTACCGGGCAGAAGGACGCAAATAAAATTCACCCACTCACAACGCCAAAAGCAGCCCAGGCTTTGCTTTGTGTTTACATTTGCGCCTCATTTGCGAAGCTTGCCGCTCACAAAGCTGTCAACTTGCCTGTCCGCTGTTCGCTTTCAATGCGGCTACCTGGGTTAAAGCGCCATAGGAAAACTCCTCACCCAGAAACAGATGAATCTGATACATTTCAGCAAAATAGCTGAAAACAGTGGAAAAAGCTCTTAGTCATTTGAGCCGATTCCTGCGCCATGGCGCACAAATATTTGCGACAAGGGGTGTCATCCAAGTCGAATTCCACTAAAATGGCCGTCTAGATGTAGATGCTTCTACACGTTTGAATTCCACAGACGAGATTTTCCGAATTATGGCAAAACACTTGTTTACCTCTGAGTCAGTCTCAGAAGGACATCCAGATAAAATCGCCGATCAGATTTCTGATGCGGTACTCGACGCGATTCTGGCTCAGGATCCCAAGGCCCGTGTAGCCTGTGAAACCCTGGTCAAGACAGGTATGGTACTGGTGGCCGGTGAAGTCACCACCTCAGCCTGGGTCGATATTGAAGAACTGACCCGTAAAACCGTTCGCGAAATAGGTTATACCCACTCGGATATGGGTTTTGATGCCGACAGCTGTGCGGTACTGAACGCCATCGGCAAGCAGTCCCCCGATATCAACCAGGGTGTAGACCGTGCCGATCCCAAAGAACAGGGTGCCGGTGACCAGGGTCTGATGTTTGGTTACGCCAGCAATGAGACCGACGTGCTGATGCCAGCTCCTATCACCTACGCTCACCAGTTGGTTAAGCGCCAGTCAGAAGTCCGCAAGAGCGGCGCTCTGCCTTGGTTGCGTCCCGATGCCAAGTCTCAGGTGACTTTCGCCTACGAAGACAACAAGATTGTCGGTATCGATGCCGTGGTACTTTCTACCCAGCATTGCGAAAGCGTCAGCCAGGCGGATCTGGTGGAAGGCGTGATGGAAACCATCATCAAGCCAGTATTGCCTGCCCAGTGGCTGAACAAGGACACCAAGTACTTCATCAACCCAACCGGCCGTTTTGTTATCGGTGGCCCTATGGGTGACTGTGGTTTGACCGGTCGCAAGATCATCGTTGATACCTATGGCGGCATGGCCCGTCACGGTGGTGGTGCCTTCTCAGGTAAAGACCCATCCAAGGTTGACCGTAGCGCCGCTTACGCTGCCCGTTACGTTGCCAAAAACATAGTGGCTGCCGGTCTGGCTGACCGCTGTGAAATCCAGGTGTCTTACGCCATTGGTGTGGCCGAACCGACCTCCATCAGTGTGGAAACCTTCGGCACAGGCAAAGTCTCGCAAGAATTGCTTATCCAGTTGGTACGTCAGCACTTCGATCTGCGTCCATACGGCCTGACCGAGATGCTGGATCTGGCGCGCCCCATCTATCAAGGCACCGCCGCTTACGGTCACTTCGGCCGTGACGAGTTCCCATGGGAGCAAACCAACAAGGCTGAAGCCCTGCGTACCGACGCAGGTCTGTAATAGACTCAGCTTGCAAAAAAACCGCCTCAGGGCGGTTTTTTTATATCTATTTATCGGGCGATATCTCAGTAGCAGTGATCGAAATGGGCCGTTTCCATACAGAGGTAACCCAACTGCTCGGCCGATAGCGGCGTGATATCCAACACTTTCATTGGAGTGAATTCGGTATCAGTCAACTGGCGGATCTGCACCTGATAGCTATTGCTGCGCCCACAGTCGAAACAGACGCCCAAGGCTTGCAGCAGATAATGCGGCTTGCCATCGATTTTGGCTTCAAAAGCCTTTGCCTGTTGACCCTGCAGCGCCAAAACAGACACCAGGTATCTGACATTATCCCAGGCAGAAAGCCTTAGCGACTCACAGGATTGCAGTAGGGTTTCTGGCGTGTTTTGCATCTTACTCTCCCGCGTCAAAGCGCCTGTTAACCCAGCAGCAGATAGAAATCCCGGCCACAAAGGGTGACAAAATCCAGGGTGCGCATGCGGCCATCCCGGCTATGGGCACGTATAGACGCCTCGTTATCCTCGGCGATCAGTGCCAGCCAAGGCGCACTGATGTTGGCTCTGGCGGCGCCATAAAGCTTATCAAACACGCCCTTGCCACGATAATCAGGATGCACCCAAACCGGACCGTAGTGCAAAGTCTGCTGCCAATTCAATTCCAGGTCAAAGCGATTCTGAGCCAGTTGCCGACAGAGGGCCTGACACAAAGGCGAATGCTTAAGTTTATCCCAACTGCCGGTTATCAGATAACCGGCTACCTTAGTCGCGTCCAACGCCAACCACACCAGGCCGGAAGCCACCAGAGGCTCAAGCTCCTTGGCAGAAAAGCCCTGCCCTTGCATGCCTTGAGTGCGCTCTCTGGCACTCAATTCATCCTGGCCGAAGCGCTGCTCCAGACTGGCAATCGTCTCAATATCGGCCGCCTCGGCCTGGCGGTATTGCATGGTTTGCGGCATTAAAAAGACTCAGCAAGAAAAGAAGCCGCATTATAGCCAAAGCAGG
Organism: Shewanella sp. BJSY2023SW001; assembly: GCF_047314685.1. Taxonomy (NCBI): domain Bacteria; kingdom Pseudomonadati; phylum Pseudomonadota; class Gammaproteobacteria; order Alteromonadales; family Shewanellaceae; genus Shewanella; species Shewanella sp. BJSY2023SW001. The sequence continues at coordinate 18,537 of NZ_JBKORF010000080.1, read as the reverse complement.
TTTAAGCCGCACTCGATTTGCGAAATTCCTATACTGCTTCCACACTTAAAGTTGAACTTAAGCCACATCACTCAGGAAGAGACATGCTCCCGGATACCATAGACCCAGGCAAGAGCCTATTGGAAAATGAAAGCCACAGACTCAACCTTATTCGCTGGATGCATCAATGTGAGCTAATGAAACGTTACTACCAGGCCGACAAAGTCTTTGTGCTGCAAAAGACAGAACAGGGATTTGAAGTCATTGTCAGCGCCGCCGATGCCAGCCACAGGTTCCCACCCGGTAAGGTATTCTCTGCAGACGAAAGTGTATTCCTGCGTATGGTCGATAGCCCACCCGAGGGCGTTAATCTGGATCTCACCCGCTCCACCTATAATGACAATCCAAAAGAGTTCAGCAATGTCCTTGGGATTCTATCCCGGCCCGTGCTCTGGCCCGATGGCTCGGTGTTCGGTTGCCTGTGTGTCATCAATGCCCATGCCAACGAGCAGCAACACATAAGCCCTTATATGCTGGAACCGTTTCAAATTCTGCTGCAGCAAGACTTGGCGCTCCTATGCCAAAGCCATAGAATCGAATCGCTATCCATGCGAGACCGGGAAACAGGCATACTCAACCGTTATGGTTTCATTATGATGGCGCCAAGACAGCTCAATCTCGGTCGCCGCTTCGGTGCTCATTCAGGCATTATTTTTTTCGAGTTGATACCCGGGGCGAATATGGATGCCGAAACGCTGGCACGTCATCATAAGGAACTCGGTAACCTGATCCTCAGTACCATAAGAACCGCGGATATTGCCGCCCACTACAACGACAGCCAATATGTCCTACTGGTGTTTGTCGATCTGGAGCGGGATCTGGAACATATCATCAAGCGCCTTGAGCGGCAGATGAACCAGTTTTCGGCTCCATTGCAGTTGGACTCCAGCAGTTGCTTTTTCAGCCCGGACTCAGCAGCCAAGTTGGCCCCCATGCTGGAAAGTGCCAGAGCAGGGCTCAAGTCATCCAAACAGAAGAAAGAAGCAGAAAAGCCTTGATTCAAAGCACAGAACAAGCATTAAAAAGACTCAGATCCAATAACTGATTATTTGCATTTTATTAACGCAAACGGTTAGGTATCCTGAGGCAATCCCTGCCATCAAAAATACGATAACTATATGCATGCGCAACTGACGGAAAAAACCAGCAGCTTAAGAGACCACCCCAACGACCCTTTGAAGCTTAGCCATTGGCAAAACCGTTTAGCCACTGTCAGAGAAATATTTCACGCCCAAACTGTGCTGTTACTACAGCATATGCCAGACACCAAGCTACAGGTCCTGAGCCACAGTTCGGTGGCTGAAATCCCAACTGAATTTGAAGATATTGCCTCTATACTGCAACACTTTGCAGCTCACCCGGCCGAGACCATCAAGTACCCACTTCATTGGTCCGATGGCAAGCTGTTTGGCGAATTACTGATCCTAAATGGCAAACCCAAGGTAGCGATAGAGCAGTTGCAGTCTTTGCTCGAGCCTATGCTTGAGCTACTCAAGAGTGAGCTTGGACAGTTGCAACTGATGGAACAGATGGCGTCTCTGTCTTTACAAGATGAACTCACAGGTATGCTCAATCCCAGGGGCTTTAATCTGCTGGCATCAAGGCAGCTGAGTCTTAGTCGCCGTTTGGGCTCCCATGCCGGACTTTTACTGTTGGAAGGCAAGGAACTTAACTCAAACCGTATTGCCGGGCTGCAACAAGATAAGGCCCTGAAAATACTGGCAAGGGTGATACTGGAGAACATGCGTGAAGCAGATATCTGCACCAGGTTGAATAAGAGCCAATTCATTATCCTGGCATTTGTAGACAACCAAGCGCATTTGGATATTCTCACCAGCCGCTTAAAAAAACGAGTTAGTCGCAGCGATTGCGGCCTACAACTGCTGGTTGGGAAAAGCTTCTTTGCACCTGACTCCCACTTCGAACTTTCACCTATGTTGGAACTGGCAAAGCAAGATCTACTGCAATATAAGGCCTCAAGTTAATCCGGGAAAGCCGCTTGCGCCATGGCCGTTCATGCTAATTTTGAACTTAAGCGTTTATTGCGTTTTTTGATCCTGTGCCTTGGCCCATTGGATAAAGATAACCACAGGATATGGCGACATAAATACCAACCCCAAGCCTATCAGCGAGGCAATAATCAACATTCCGCTGACCTCAAGTGCCATAGTAGTCAACATATAAAGCCCAACACCGACAAGCAGCATTAACACTCCGATCCAATGTAACAACTTTAGAAGGCCTATCACTGAGTTAGCATTGGATATCACCCTTCTCCCCCTTTTTAATCCGCGTTATTCTTGTCACACTATAAAGGCTTTATAGACTAATGGAAAAATGACCATGATTAAGAAAACTCTCGTAGCTGCTGCGCTGCTATTTGGTCTGGCTGCCTGCCAAACCACCCCGGATACCCAAGGTCAGTTTCTGCCACTGGAAGGCAGCTGGCAAGTAGAAAGCATTATGGGACAACCGACTATAGATTACAGTCCCGCCCAGTTGGTTTTTACCAAGGACGGCAAATTGTCCGGTAACAACAGCTGCAATAACTTCTTCGGCACCTATTCCCAGGAAGGCCTGAAGTTAAAACTCTCACCCGCCGGCAGTACAATGAAAGCTTGTGTCGATGCACTGATGGCCCAAGAACAACTGGTGATGCAGGCCATGCCTCAGGTGACCCAAGGTGAAATGAGCAATGGCAAGCTCTTGCTCAAGGGTGTTGACGGCCAGGTTCTGCTGCAACTCAGCAGCCTCTGATTTTTCCCTTCAGTCATAAAAAAACCGCCTTCAGGCGGTTTTTTCATTTATGTAACTCATATCAATTACGGCCATGCTCTATAGTGTCAACGGCATTCTGTTCAGCTATCAGAGCACTCTGCTGCATATCGGCATTGTAGTGTTCAATATCCAGTTCATTTTCCGACTTGGCAATCACTGTGGTAGCCACCAAGTCGCCGGAGACGTTAACCACAGTGCGGGCCATATCCAGAATACGGTCGATACCGGCAATAATCGCCACCCCTTCCAGCGGCAAACCTACTGTGGTCAGCACCAGCGTCAACATCACCAAACCGGCGCCGGGCACCCCCGCAGTACCTATAGAAGCCAGCGTCGCAGTCAGAATAATGGTGATGTAGTCCACCCAGGTGAGGTCTATGCCAAAGGCCTGAGCCACAAACAGCGCGGTCACCCCTTGGTAGAGTGCGGTGCCATCCATGTTGATAGTGGTACCCAGCGGCAGCACAAAACTGGAAATCTTCTTGTTCACCCCCAGGTACTCACTGGCACACTTCATACTGGCCGGCAAGCTCCCCGCCGAGCTTGACGTGGTGAAGGCGACGGCCATCGCATTGCTTATCCCCTTAAAGAAATGCAATGGATTGAGACGGGCAAAGACACTCAAGACCAAGCTGTAGAAACCGACAATATGCAGGAAACAGCCGATATAAACGGCAACAATCACCTTAATGAGCGGCAACAACATCTCCATACCGTATTCACCAGCCACCCAAGCCATCAAGCCAAACACCCCATAAGGCGCCAGACTCATCACCATATCGGTCAGCTTGTACATAGCTTCTGCCAGACTCTCGAATACCCGAATCGCAGGCTTGCCATGTTCCCCTATCAACACCAGGGCGATCCCCAGTGCCACGGCGAATACGATCACCTGCAGTATCTGCCCTTCGGCCAAAGCCGATACTGGATTGGTAGGCACTATGTTGATCAGGGTTTCCATCAAAGAGGGAGCCTGGGCAACCTTTTCGGTACCGATTTCAGGTGTCATGCTCAAGCCGGATCCCGGACGTATGACAGAACCGACAATCAACCCCAAACTGATGGCAATGGAAGTGGTACCCAGATAGAAAGCAAAGGATTTAAAACCTATCCGCCCCATCTTGGCGGTATCCTGCATTGAGGTCACCCCCACTATCAGCGAGCAGAACACCAATGGCACTATCAGCATCTTGATAGTGTTGACGAACAAAGTCCCTATCGGCTTGAGATAGATGGCGTCTTTACCCAGCATCAGTCCTGTACTCATCCCCAGAACCATACCTATCAGTATCTTCAGCCACAAAGGCAGCCCCGACCAGCGTGACCACAGACGGCCGATGCGTGAAGGTTCGTGTTTTGACATGTGTAAACCTTGATATTTGAAAAAGAGAGGGGCCATTTCCTTGGCAGATGGCCAAGATCAGACATCAAGGCCGGTGCGCGAGTTTAGCACAATGCCCCTGTCGCAAGGATGATCTGTATCACGCTGCCCGGCTCCTGGGTGGAGTTACCATGAGCTGAGGCTGGATAATCCGGGTAAAACTTGAAGTGACACTTTTGATCCAGTCCCCTTTGCGCCTACACCTAACTGCTGATAAATTGTGCCCCGCACACGCAAACCCTACGGGCGCAAAAGCAAACAGAACTCAAAGGAATAATTATGCTTATAAGAAAAGGTACCCCAAGAGACGCCGAGGCCCTGGTGGCCTTCAACCAGGCGATGGCACAGGAAACCGAAGGACTGTCACTGAACAGCGACACCCTGAGCCGCGGCGTCAGCACTCTATTGGAAAACCCCGCCAAAGGTTTTTATCTGGTGGCGGAGATAGATGGAGAGATTGCAGGCTCCTTGATGGTTACCTATGAATGGAGCGACTGGCGCGCCGCCGACTACTTCTGGATCCAGAGTGTCTATATCAAACCTGAACACAGACGCAAAGGCATATATCGCGCCCTGTATCAGGAGGTCAAGGCACTGGCAGAGCACCAAGGCGGCGCCGCAAGCTTCAGGCTCTATGTGGAGCAGGAAAACACCCGCGCCCAGCAAACATACCAATCACTGGGCATGAGTCAGAGCCACTACTTGATGTATGAAGAAAAGCCCGCCTGAGTTCAGGCGCAGATACTGGTGACCTTAATAGCCAGGCCACCCTGGCTGGTTTCCCGGTACTTGGCGCTCATATCCTTGCCGGTTTCATACATGGTGGCTATCACCTTATCCAGGCTGACTCTGGGCTCACAGTTCCTGCGCAGTGCCATTCGGGCCGAGTTAACCGCCTTCACGGCGGCAATGGCGTTACGCTCAATACAGGGCACCTGAACCTGCCCGGCGACAGGATCGCAAGTAAGCCCCAGATTGTGCTCCATGCCGATTTCGGCCGCCATACACACCTGGGCCGGGCTGGCCCCCATCAGCTCGGCCAAACCGGCCGCCGCCATGGAGCAGGCAACCCCGACCTCCCCCTGACACCCTACTTCGGCGCCCGAGATAGAGGCATTGCGTTTGTAAAGTCCACCTATGGCCGCGGCCGTGAGCAAAAAGCGACTGTACTCTTTCTGCCCCAAAGGACGAATAAATTTGTCGAAGTAAGCCATCACGGCTGGAATAATCCCGGCCGCACCATTAGTCGGCGAAGTCACTACCCGGCCACCGGCCGCATTTTCTTCACTGACCGCCAGGGCAAACAGGTTCACCCAATCGACTATGACCATAGGATCGCTGGAAAGGCGCTCCCCGGTTTGCAATTGCCGCAACAGTGCCGGTGCCCGCCTTGGCACTCTCAATGGCCCGGCCAGAATCCCTTCGGTATGACATCCCTTGTCGATGGCTTGCTTCATTGTGTGCCAGATATTGCCAAGACCACGGTAGATGCGCTCCTCCGGAGCCAACGCCTTTTCATTGGCCAGCATCAAGGCACTGATACTCATGCCATGTTCACGGCACAGTGCCAGCAACTCTTCGGCATTGGTAAAGGGATAAGGTAAGCTCCGCTCACTCACAACTTGTTTGCCAAAGTCGGCCTCTTCCACCACAAAACCACCGCCGATGGAATAGTAGGTCTTGCTGCTCAATACCAGCTCACCGGCCCAGGCGGTGAGCCGCATGGCATTTTCATGCAGCGGCAGGGCCTCACTGTGAAACTTTACAGCATCGGCCGGAAAGGCCACCTTGTGCCCGTGTCCGAGCACGAGTTCACCACAAGCCTGCACCTGTTGGATAAATGTCGGAATCGCATCTATGTCCACAGTCTCCGGACTATTGCCCGCCAACCCCATGATGATGGCGATATCTGTATGGTGGCCCTTGCCGGTCAGCGACAGTGAACCATAGACATCGACACTTACCCGGGTCAGGCGACTCAAACGTCCGTCAAGATGCAGCTGCTCGACAAAATCCCGCGCCGCCTTCATAGGGCCTACGGTATGGGAACTGGAAGGACCCACACCTATCTTGAAAATATCAAAGGTACTGAACATGCTCCCCCCAGTAACTTAGCCTTGGAAGAAGGAGTAAAAAATGGCGGTCATGGACATCAAACCGGCCACTATCACAAAGATGTTGCTCAAGCGACCGCGATAGGCCTTGAGTGCCGGTACTTTGTAAACGGCATACATAGGCATCAGATAGAGAATGGCCGCAATCACTGGGCCGCCCAAAGCTTCAATCATCGTCAGGATACTGGGATTGGCAATCGCCGCGCCCCAAACGGTCAGGAACATAAACAGCTGAATACCGCGATTCAGCCCCTTGTCGCTGCAACGCTCTCGAACAAACGGCAACTGTTTGGAGGCAATTCCCTTCAATCCTTCAGTGGCTCCCAGATAGTGGCCGAAGAAAGAGGATACTATGGCCACAAAGGCAACAACCGGCCCCACATAACTGATAAATGCACTGTCATGGATATTGGCCAGGTAAGACAAAATCGGCAGGTTGGATGCCTTGGCTTGTGCCAGTTGTGCCGGACTCATGGCCAGAACACAGGAAAACACAAACAACATCACAAACCCCAGCAGCATCATGGCGGTATTACGCAAGATCATATCGGCCTTCTTGGCCGCATTGGCGCCATGTTCCCGCTTTAGCGATACCGCAAACTGGGAAATAGCCGGAGAATGGTTAAAAGAGAAGATCAACACAGGGATGGTGACCCAAACAATACCGAGAAACTCTCCGGCCGATGGAACCTGCATCAAAGCATCCATCTTCCAATCGGGAATGAGATAGAGCGACATAAACAGCAAGATGCCGACCAGAGGATAGACCAGGAACTGGGTCACTTTGAGCATCAACCGCTCACCGGCTACCATCACAGCCATCATACCGGCAATCAAAGCCCCGGACAGTAGCCAACGCGGTAAAGATGCCATCCCCAATTGATGCACCATAAAACTGTCAACCGTATTGGTGATACTCACGCCATAGATCAACACTATCGGATAGATGGCCAAAAAATAGAGCCAGGTAATGGCGCGACCGGCACCAACACCGAAGTACTCCTCGACCACTTGAGTGATATCACTGCCTTCAATCTTCGAGGCACAGACAAAGCGAGACAAGCCCCGGTGAGACAGATAAGTCATGGGACCTATCAAGATGGTCAGCAACAACAGCGGCCAAAAACCACCGAGACCGGCATTCATAGGCAAAAACAGGATCCCGGCACCCACTGCAGTGCCAAACAGACTCAACATCCAAGTAGTGTCCTGGGCCGTCCAGGATAGTGAGCCAGACACTTGTCCCTTTTCCGGGGCCGTGGGGGTCAGTACAGCGTCTTGAACCTGCGTACCTGTGATCTCTTGTTGCATAAGGATTACCTTAACTTCGGCTGAAATTGGCGGCAAGCATAGCCAATCGCCCGGCAAAGAAATTGATCTGAACCGCCATTCACGGCACTGAATTTGGGCTCTGAGTCATAACTGGGATCCAGATCTGCCTTTTGCTGTAATAAAATTTCAATTAGGCAACAAATTAATTCCACCCTGCAAAGCCGCGGAAACAAAGGTGCTACCTTGAATGCCAGCCGGTAAAGCATCAAGTTTGCGGAGAAAAAAGACAACAGAGATCACCAGCACGTTCGTGAGAAAAATATGACATAACTCAGCAAGGCCGAATTAAAACCCGACAGCGATCACCATCTAAATTGTAATTTTATTAACAAACCGGCAGCAGGCAAAAAAATGCCGCTCATCGAGATGAGCGGCATTGAAGCAGAATGAATAGTGCTTAACGCTCGAGCGTCAGTTCTATCTTGGATACGGTTGCCGCATCAATATCCGCTTCTTTGAACAGCAAGGGGCGGAAACGTTTCTCACTGGAGTAGAGCGCGGTCTGATCGGCAAATTCGGGACGCAGAATATTGCTGGTCTCTGAGTAGGTCAGTATCCCTCTCGCCTCCGGGCCCTCATCGGTAAAGCTCACCGCCATCATCCAACTGGAGCCATAACGAATCTGATAGCCTTTGGCGCTCAGACCTGAATCCAGCGCTTTGCCGCTCAGTACATCGGTTGCCGGAGCGTAAGAGTGCTGTGGGATCAGAGTGTCGTCACCACTGGTTCTGGTGGAAAATACGTTGAAACCACCCTCGGCATGATGACTACCGGGCCAGGGCAAACGCACGCCACTGGCGCTGCCATCCGGCAATGAACGCTCGACAAACTGCACACTGCCAAGAGGCGCATCGACGGCAAAACCGGCCGCTTCCAGGTTGAGCGCGGCATGCGCCAGCGCGGTGAGCGCCGAACCGTCAGAACTCAGCCCTGTGGGAGTGGTCGCCGGCTGCAGATAATCAAAGCCTTGGGTCAACATGGTTTTGTCATTGAACAGATGGGCGAACTCCCGAAGCAAAGCACCGCCTTTACTGTCGTTGTCCTGATGACCATTCCAGGCCTTGAGCGCCGCGCAGGCAGCGCTGATATCCTTGGCAAGGGTACCGACCATTACAGGTTCACTGCCCTTGGCTTCACACTGGGCAATCAGATCATCCAAAACCATTTCGGCCAGATAGCTGCGGTTGTTGAGCACTGCCGCCTCCAATTCATCCAGGTTGAACTTACCATCACTACCGGCGGCATCACCAAGCAGCTTGAGTCCCATGCGGGTTCTCATGCTCAGTTGACCACGCTCCGGGCCATACATGGGAGAAAAATACTCCAGCGGCTCGGCCGGGTTGGTAGACCAGAAGGAGTTATTGGAGTTTTGCACAAAATCTGTGCGTTCCAACTTGGGTGCCCGCTCGAAAGGCGTGGGGCCAGCGAAAGCGAACAGTGAGGTATTGCCCGGCAATATGGTAAAGCCCGCCTGCGCCTTGGCCGCCTTGATCTCAGGGGAAGTCTTCAGCAATACCACAGCCGCCTCGGATAATCCCGGCACGGTAGAGTCATCGATATAGAAGGCGTTGCCTTCCCTGTCGGCATACATGGTGTTATTGAAGATCATGCCGTCATAGTCTTTAAATGCCTGCACAAACTCCTGTTTGTTGGCAGCCATATTCATCGCCAGCCAGTGATCCACGGGATCCAGGGTCGCCATGTTGGCATCCTGCAACATAAAGGCCTGACCATCATCCCAGCCAAAAGGTGCCTGGGTCGCAGGCGCTTCGACTATAGGTCCTTTGGGAGTGGTATAGATATCTTTTTCGGCTACCAGCATACCCGCCGGACCGGCATTGACCAGCACCTGCACGGTTTCCTTGCTGATAGGCATAGGCTCACCGTCAAACAGATACTGCATCCGGTCGCCGGAAACCAGCTCCAGGTTATAGACCACAAAATGTTCGGCGGTGGAGAAGGTATGAGTCCAGGCGAGATCTTTGTTGAAACCAATATTGATTGGGCCCGGCATGCCGACCAGCGAGCCGCCCATCACATCCAGGTGTCCGGGAATGGTGGCATGGGACTGCCAGAATCTCAGGTTACCCGTATGCGGGAAGTGCGGGTTCCCCAGCACCATGCCCTTGCCGTTTTCCGTCTTGTCTTTGCCAAGGCCCCAACCGTTGGAGCCCAGTTCACCCGGGTTGGTCTCCGGGGTTGAAATATTGGCGGCTCTGGCAATCAGCTTGCTGTTGATGTCATTGACAAAAGCTGTCTGGGCGGCAGAGGCCGGAGCCGGGCCGACTATTCGCGGCAAATATTCATCACCATCCCCCGGATTGGCGTAAAAGATCAGATCCAGGAAGTTGGCCGCCCCCGGCAACAGGGCGATTGAAAACAGGTAGGTCACCACATCTTCAGCTTCAATAGGTTTGACCCAGGGCTGCCCGGCACAGAAGGGCTCGGCCTGTTGCTTGCCTTCGGCCACATCGCTCAAATACCGGTTATAGCCGGCGACAAACCCGCTGATCAGAGCCCGGGAGTTTTCGCTGAATTCAGGCCATTTGGCCTCGGCCTGAGCTCTGACCTTGAGCGCCTTGTAGGCAAAGTCGGAGATCAGGTTACCATTGTCTTCCCGGGCCGGGATCCCTGTGGTGAAGTCCAGGCTGGCATGGGGGCCGAAATACATGGAACGCTCTGAGTTGGCCTTAACAAAACCATCGGCCAGGATGCACAGATTGTCCTGCGCCTGCACATAGCCGTTACCGAATCCCAGGCTTTCCAAATTGTCGGCTTGAATATGAGGCACACCGAAACTGGTGCGACGCACGCTGACCGAGAGCTTACCATCCGGTGCAAATGCCTGCAGTGTGTTGTCGACCGGAGGCGGGTTATGATCATTATCGTCATCCGAACAGCCAACGAGTACCAGGGTGCCTGCCAGCCCCATGGCGTACATGAGTTTGTTGAATTTCATTATAATTATCTCTTTTTTAATGCCATTTATCCGACAAGGCCCAGCCCCTTGAACAATACAACTCCCCAAAGTCATGCGGGTTTGTCGTGGCGCCTATGTCGTGTCCCTCGGTGCACCTTGCGTTGTGATTTATGGCGCGTCACAATGACGCCCAATTCAAGGTCGCACCTCCGACCATTTAAACAATGATTCAAACACCCGTCTACATTAAAGATCTATCAAACAAACAAATATGAAACAAAAACAGTTACAGATAGTGGTGGGTTCTACCAACCCGGTGAAAATCAAAGCCGCCGAGAATGCGGTTCGCGCCCTGCATCCCGACGCCGAGATCCACTGCCACGCCATGAAGGCGCCATCCGGTGTCGCGGAGCAACCCATGACAGATGCCGATACCCGCCAGGGAGCCATCAACAGGGTGGAATGGTGCAAGGCGAATGCAGATGCCGATTACTATCTGGCAATGGAAGGTGGGGTGGATGATTTCCCCCAGGGGCCAGCCACCTTTGCCTATGTGGTTATAGCCACCAAAGAACGCCTCTGCGTCGGCCGCAGTGCTCACCTGCCCCTGCCGCCCAAGGTTTATGCCGCGCTCAAGGCCGGTGAAGAACTGGGAGATGTGATGGATTCGCTGTTCAATACCATCAATGTCAAACAGGCAGGTGGCGCCATAGGGCTCTTGACCCAGGGGCATGCTACTCGCGAGAGTATTTATCACTCGGCCTTGCTGCTCGCATCGGCGCCACTGCGTTACCCGGAGCTTTACTGATACCAGCAACCGCTGTTATTAATAACGGCGGTGTTGTTGACCGCCCCACTTCAATCTTTCCCAAGCGACCTGTGTAAATGCGGGACGATGACCAAACCCAGCTGTTGCAAATAGATACAGACTGAGCTAAGTTGAATTCAGAATTAGTTGCTTTACGCAACCATTTTATCATTTGCGAGGTAATTCCTTAGATGTCCCTCAGTACAAAACCGTTAAGTTTGGGCTCATCCAAGCCTGATGTTAAAGAGCCGAGCTCTCACCAGGAACCATCTCAGGATGAACTGGCCCAGGTCAGTCCTGTACTCAGACAACTGTCACGTCACTTGGTACGGCAACTGGGTATGTTGTCCGGCGCCTGTGGGCAACTGCCACTGACCCCGGTGCAGGCACACACACTGCTGGAGCTGGGACAGCAAGATCTCAGTATCAAGGAGCTGGGAAACCTGCTCAATATCGATAAATCCAATGCCAGTCGTGCCGTCAGTCATCTGGTCAAGAAACAACTCGTGCAAACCAAGGCTAATCCCAGGGACAATCGCTGTCTGCAGGTCAGCCTGACTCCGGCCGGGCATAGGATGCTGCAACAATTGGATAACCAACAGGATAACCAATTTGCTGACATTCTTGCCCAGCTGGCACCAAGCGAGGTGACCCAACTAGAAGCCAGCCTGCGCTGCTACAATAAGGCGATTACCAAGGCCAAGAGTCAACAAGGGGTAATAATCCGGCCACTGCAGGCGGCAGACGATGCCGAGTTAGCCGCCGTGATACGCGCAGTATCGGCCGAATATGGCCTGACACCCGATAAGGGTTATAGTGTAGCCGACCCGACCCTGGATCACCTGAGTCGCCAATATACTCAGCCAGGAAGCCAATATTGGATAATTGAAAAACAGCAGCAACTGCTCGGCGGTGCCGGTATCGCCCCCTTACCCGGCGAAGATGGCGTGTGTGAGTTGCAGAAAATGTACTTTATGCCCGCACTACGAGGCCTGGGGCTCTCCCGCCGTTTGGCACTGCAATGTCTCAGCTTTGCCCGCGAGCAGGGATATAAGGCCTGCTATCTGGAAACTACCCAACTGTTGCCACAAGCGCTCGGCCTCTACGCCAGCCTGGGCTTTACCACCTTACCCAAGCCCCTTGGCAATACCGGCCACAGCGCCTGCGAAATCCCTATGTTGTTGACACTTTAGCGGATTCAGCTGCCTAAGCGCTCTTTAATGGCCAGGGTAATAATGCTGGCGCCAAAACCATTGGCGTCGGCCCAGTCGACTATGGTCTTGCCGTCAGCTTCCACCACTTCCAATTCGGTTTTTGACAAGCGCTTGGCGATAAACTCGCCGGTATCTTCGGCGTTGCTGTGATAGGCAGTGCGCAGCAGGCTTTCGCCGTCACAGGAAAGTCCTGAATAGATATTACGCAGCTTCACTCGATTTTCTTTCAATTTCTTACGCAGGCGATTTTTGTCGTTGGACTTGACGTAATCACAGATACTGGCAGCCAACAGATCTTCGGCTTTAGCAGTTGAAGGGGATGACACTGAAGATACAGCAATCAGTGCAGCAATGGCCACGGGCAACAGACGCATCTGACACTCCTTTTTGTAATTGTTATTAAAACCAAGAGTCCCCGGCAGACTTGTCTGCCGGGGACTCTTGGGCATAAGGATCGCTTCGTGGCCGGTGCCACTCACGTTTCAGGGTTCAAAAGTCTGCTCAAATTTAACATTTTCTAATCATATTAATAAAGCGAAAACCCAATCCATTTACACCGCGACCACTTTCCTCGTAAACTTGCTGCCAGCTGCCATCGTTCCATTCAGGAAAGCGAGTGTCCCCTTCCACTTGCAAGTCTATCTCTGTCAGATACAGCTTATCGGCCTGAGGCAAAATTTCCCGGTAGAGCTGGCCGCCACCTATCACCACCAGTTCTTCGCAGTTTCCTGCCGCTTCCACAGCCTCTTTGAAGGAAGAAACCCGGGTCACACCTTCCGGTGCATAATCGCTCTGGCGGCTGATCACTATATTGTGGCGCCCGGGCAGAGGACGACCTATAGATTCAAAGGTCTTACGTCCCATCACCACCGGCTTTCCCAGAGTCATCTGCTTAAAATGGCGCAGATCTTCCGGCAGGTGCCAGGGCATTTGGTTATCTTTGCCTATGACTCTGTCATGGGCCATGGCGGCAATCATGGCGATGCGCATATACGCTCCTTGTTATTATTGGATTAAATCACCGGGCGAGTACGGAAATACAGCAGGCTGGGCATGGCCAGACCGACAGATAAAGCCCCGAGAATGAACACGGTTTTCAGGCCATTGGTAACCACCTGCTCCCATAGCTCGGTACTGAGTTGTGACTGAGCGGTCAATTGCACCAAGGCAATCACAGTGTTGTAGGCATAGGAACCCGGGATCATAGGGATAATTGCCGCCACGGCATACAACAGCGGCGGTGCCAGATGACGCTTGGCAAAGGCGATGGTTACCATGCCTATGATGCCGGCAGCGGCAAAGGTGGCCCACTCTATCGGCAAGCCAAACTGCAACATCAAGGTCCGAGAGCTGTGGCCTATGGCCCCGGCCAGGGCACAATAAAGCAGATAACGCCTGGGAACATTAAACAGCATGGCAAAGCCCATGGCGGGAATCGCCGAGAAAAAGGCGTCATTCAGCAGTAACAACAGAGTGTCCATCACAGGAAGATACCCCCAAGCTGCATAGCGATGGTAATACCTATCACTGAGGAAACTGTCATCAGGGTCGCCTGCCCCCAGCGGGAGATCCCTACATTCATATGGCCTTTAACCATATCCGATATCGAGTTGATCATCGGAAAGCCGGGAACCAGCATCAGCACAGAGGCCGCCATCGTCAGCTCAGGGGTTTGGGTCACAGGATAGAGATACCCCAGTTGAGCCACCAAGCTGGTGACAAAGGCGGTCACGGCAAAATTCACCAACACATTGAAGTGACGTTGCGCCATAGCCAGGCGCACAAACATGCCGATCACAGAGGCAAAGAAGGTGATAAAGCATGCGGCCAGATCGCCACCGAAAAGATGACAAAAACTGCCGCAGGAAAGACCTATCATTGGGATAAGCAGCCACTTGGGATAGGTTTTGGGTTGCAGTCTGGCAAGGCGTTTGCGGACTTCATTGGGGCCATAGAGGCCTTTTTCGGCCAGCAGGCAAATACGCTGCAGCTCGCACACCACTGTCATATTGATGCCGTGCTCGCGAATGCGCCGGGTAGTGGTAATACAACGACCGGAAACCAAGCTGGTGAGCACCAGTGAATTGGATGAGATGGATAGCTCGACACTGGCCAAGCCAAGTGCCCGGCCAAGACGCTGACTGATCTCTTCAACCAGTTCAGATTCAGCGCCATAGGCCAGCAATAGCTGAGCAACCCGGACAACCTGCCGGGTGATATCGTTTTGGGTATCAGCGTACACAGGTGTTCAGACTCGCTCAGATATTATCTTTGGTAAATAACCTCAACATCGTAATCATCGTCGTCGAAGTCATCGTCGAACTCATCATCATAGTCTTCGTTGAGGTCTTCCAGGCTATCCTGGTGGTAGTTATCCCACTTGAACTCGACATCGGCGTCAGGATCTTGCTGTTGCTCTTCCGCCGGTAGACTACTGATAAAGTCATAGAGCTTTTCAGCCAGTTCCTTGGTGCCTTCACGGGTATAAGCCGAGATGGTGTAAACATCCCCTTCCCAGCCCATCTCCTTGACTATGCTGTCGACTCTTTCCTGAAGCTCTTCTTCCAGCAGCAGATCTGTCTTGTTGAACACCAGCCAACGTGGCTTGGAAGCCAGCTTGGGCGAGTATTTCTCAAGCTCAGCGACAATCGCCTTGGCCGCTTCTGCAGGACTTGAACCATCAATAGGCTCAATATCCAGGATATGCAGCAATACACGACAACGCTCAAGGTGTTTGAGGAAGCGAATACCTAAACCGGCACCTTCGGCAGCACCTTCAATCAACCCTGGAATATCCGCCACCACAAAGCTCTGCCCTGGGCGAGGATTTACCACACCGAGATTAGGCACCAGGGTGGTAAAGGGATAATCGGCTACTTTCGGTGTCGCGCGGGAAACCGCCCGAATAAAGGTCGACTTACCGGCATTTGGCATGCCAAGCAAACCCACATCCGCCAGTAGCATCAGCTCAAGGCGCAAGCTGCGCACTTCACCGGGAGTCCCCAAGGTCTTTTGTCTGGGGGCGCGGTTAACACTGCTCTTGAAACGAGTATTGCCAAGACCGTGGAAACCACCTTTGGCCACCAACAGCTTCTGACCATGCTGGGTCAGATCACCGAGCACCTCATCGGTTTCTTCATCAACCGCCCGGGTTCCCACTGGCACCTTAAGCACCAAGTCCTGACCACCTTTACCGGTACAGTCGCGGCCTCGGCCGTTTTCACCGCGCTCAGCCATATGGAAACGCTCAAAACGGTAGTCAATCAGGGTGTTGAGGTTTTCGTCCGCTTGCAGATAAACGCTGCCGCCGTCGCCACCATCGCCACCGTCTGGACCACCATCCGGCACGTACTTTTCACGTCTGAAGCTGACGCAGCCACTGCCACCATCTCCAGCTTCAACTCTGATCACTGCCTCATCGACAAACTTCATACATACTCCTGGCACCACGGAATGAGGCAATTATACTGCCTAACCCTGCAAGGCGCCAAAAAACAGAAACTATGGCTCTCGCCCAAAACAAAAGCCCCACCAATGGCGGGGCTCAAAGCAATTCTGGTTTGAAGATTAATCTTCGATGCTAACGAACTTACGGTTGTTAGGACCTTTAACTTCAAACTTAACTTTGCCGTCAGTCAGGGCAAACAGAGTATGGTCACGACCGATACCTACGTTAACACCTGCGTGGAACTTAGTACCACGTTGACGAACAATGATGTTACCAGCCAGAACTGATTCGCCGCCGAAGCGCTTTACACCAAGACGTTTGCTTTCTGAATCGCGGCCGTTACGAGTAGAACCGCCAGCTTTTTTGTGTGCCATGAGTCAGACTCCTATTAAGCGTTGATAGCAGTGATTTTAACTTCAGTGAACCACTGACGGTGGCCCATTTTCTTCTCGTGGTGCTTACGACGGTTGAACTTTTGGATAGTTACCTTTTCACCACGGCCATGACTAACAACTGTAGCCACAACTTTACCGCCTGCTACCAGAGGGGTACCCACCTGGACGTTTTCACCATCAGCGATCAGCAGAACTTGATCGAATTCGATAGTTTCACCAGTGGCAACTTCAATTTTTTCCAAACGAACAGTATGGCCTTCAGCAACACGGTGTTGCTTACCACCACTTTGAAAAACAGCGTACATAGCTATTTTACTCCGAAATTCTTAACACGCCGGCTCATCTCTATGAGGCTGGGTGCTACAAAAACTTTAATGACAATGGGCGCGGAGTTTACGCGAATAATCCCTTACAGGCAAGCCCTAATTGAAGCTCAAGAAAAAAAGACCGGATTAACTCGCACATTGCTCCCTCTGCTACTGTCTTGTTCATTAATTTTAGGTAAACTTCGGTCTATTACAATACTTAAGCTTATCGGGAGCTGCCGATTCGGCGTTCCTTCATACCTAGAGTCTACTATGGATTTAACTGCTATCCGTCAGCTGGCTGACGCCGACATGCAAGCCGTCAATCAACTGATCTACAAACAACTCGAATCTGATGTTGCCCTGATCAATCAATTGGGGTTCTACATCATCAACGGTGGCGGCAAACGTATGCGGCCGTTACTGTCGATTCTGGCAGCAAGATCACTCGACTATAGTGGTGAAGCACACCTGAAGCTGGCCGCTATCATAGAGTTTATTCATACCGCTTCACTGCTCCACGACGATGTGGTGGATGAATCCACTCTGCGCCGTGGACGGGAGACAGCCAATGCCCTGTTTGGCAACAGCGCCAGCGTGCTGGTCGGCGACTTTCTTTATACCCGCTCTTTCCAGATGATGACAGAGTTGGAGTCGATGAAAGTACTGCAGGTTCTGGCCAACACCACCAACGTACTGGCCGAGGGTGAAGTGCTGCAGTTGATGAACTGCAACGATCCGGATACCACTGAAGCCAGCTATATGCGGGTTATTTATTGCAAGACCGCCAAACTGTTTGAAGCTGCAACCCGTCTGGCCGGTGTGCTGGCCGGTTGCGACAGCGAAATGGAAACGGCGCTGGCCGACTACGGCAAATACCTGGGCACCGCCTTCCAGTTGACTGATGACCTGCTGGACTACACAGCGGACGCAGAAGAACTGGGCAAGAACATAGGTGACGACCTCGCCGAAGGTAAACCCACTTTGCCGCTGATCTACGCCATCGCCCACGGTACAGAGCCACAGCGACAGATGATCCGCCAGGCGATTGAACAAGGTGATGGCACTGAGCATATCGAAGAGATCATCAATGCACTCAACACCTGTGGCGCACTGGAATATACCCAGCAAAGGGCCTATGAAGAAGCCGATAAGGCCGTAGCGGCCCTTTCGGTACTGCCAGAGTCCGACTACAAGCTGGCGCTGGTAAGCCTGGCTAAAATCGCCGTAGCCCGCAGTCACTGATAGACTAAAGACGACGATTTAAAGTCCATCAGTTAAATTTGTCGTTTAGCCCAAGTAAAAAAAAGGAGCGCTCAAAGCGTAATGCCGATCAGTTAAGACAGATCGCTTGACGATCTCACTGAAAGGATCAAAATCCGATGACCTCATGTCATCGGATTTTTTTATGCAACTTTCAGAAGCTTTGGCGCGTACTCATATCAATCGTCTTACCGAATTCACCTGTCTGGCCGATGTGCTTGAGCCTGAGTTAATTCAGTCGTGCCTTGATTCACATGGTGTTGCCAGTTTAAGGCGNCGTAAGTTACCTATGGATGCCATGATTTGGGCGGTGATTGGTATGGCTCTATTCAGAGGCGAGTCCGTCCGCTCTCTCATCAATAAGCTTGATATCGTCTTACCTCAAGAGGTGGATTACGTTGCGCGCAGTGCTGTCACTCAAGCGCGCAAGCGGCTGGGCTCTGACGTTGTTCAGGATGTGTTTAAGCGAAGTGCCAAGACCTGGCATGAGAGAGCTGAGCATCCGCATTGGTGTGGGCTCAACCTCTATGGGGTCGATGG